>WRAI01000003.1 GCA_009780275.1 Oscillospiraceae bacterium
ATCCAAATGTTGCATCGCGCGTTATCTGCAACACAAAAATCATTACAAAAAGAACAGGCAAAAGCTAACTACATCTTATCCAGCATGTCTGAAGGCTTCGTACTGCTCGACAAGCAAAAAAACATCCTACTCTGCAACAACAGCGCGCAGGAATTTTTTGCTTGTCCCAATCAACCCGAAACCATTTATAACCTCACACGGCATAAAAAGCTGCTCACTGCCATCGACAATGCCGGCAGTGGCGGACAATCAAGTATACTTGATGTCAAACTCACCCGCCACGCTAAAGTTTATGTGCGGCCGTCACGTGCCGCCGGCAACACATCGGGCGTGACGATGCTGCTGGTCGATATGACCGCAGAAAAAGAGTTAGAGACAAAGAAGCGGGATTTCTTTACCAACGCCTCACATGAGTTGAAGACCCCGATCACCTCGATTATCGGTTTCTCCGAAATGCTCAATCAGAATCTCATCAAGGGCGAAGATGAAAAAAAAGCCGCCATGCAGCGCATAGAAGCCGAAGCCAAGCGCATGTCGGGGCTGATTAATGATATTTTAACCATCTCGCGGCTGGAGTCAGACGGCAAACGCAACCTTGCGCAGTTTGATTTCAGTGATGTTGCGCGCGAGGCCATCGACGCTCTTGCACCACAAGCCGTCGGCATTGAAATCAATGCCGATTTAACACCGCTTATCTGCCGTGCTGATAAGCGACAGCTGTATGATTTATGCGTCAATCTCATTGAAAACGCCGTAAAATACAACAAGCCGAACGGAGACGTTTTTGTTTCTGCTGCAAAAAAAGGCGGCAACCTTGTCTTTACTGTCAAAGACACCGGCATCGGCATTCCGGCAGAGTATCAAACCCGTATCTTCGAGCGTTTCTTCCGCGTCGACGAAATGCGTCAAATTGCCGGCACGGGGTTGGGATTGTCGATTGTCAAGCACATTGTCGGGAGTTACAACGGCAATATTTCGTTGCAGAGTTGTAACAACGCGGGAACTGAGATTGTGGTGATGTTGCCGTTGCTGTAAGCCAATGCTCATTTGGTGCGTGGCTTGATTTACGCATGCCTCCTACATCCCGCTCGCCCGTTCCTCACAATACACGCACCGATACAACCCCGCCTGCTCGTCACACAATGTAAACGTATGCACAACGCCTCGCTCCGCAGCAGTCACGCAACGGGGATTTTTGCATTTGATGGCATTTTCTACTTTCTGTGGTAAACTCATGCGCTCTTTGTTGACAACGCGGCCGCCCTCGATGATATTGACCGTGGCGTTGGCGTCAATCAATCCAATGACGGCATAATCAAGCGCGATATTATTCTGGATTTTTATGATGTCTTTGCGTCCGCAGCGATTGCTGGCGGCGTTGGTGACGATAGCAACCGTGAAATCGACATTATTTAGCCCCAAGTGATGGTATAGTTTAATGCCCAAGCCTTGCCTGATGTGGTCAATGACAATGCCTTTGTCAATGGGATTTACAAACTGCTTATCCATTAAAATTGCCTCCCCAGTATGCTCGCCAACAGTGCCATTCTGACATACATCCCGTTCTTGACTTGCTCAAAATACGCTGCACGCGGGTCGCTGTCGATGACGACGGCAATTTCATTGACACGCGGCAAAGGATGCAAGATTGCCATGTTTTCGCGCGCCGTTTTCAATTTGGCAATATCCAAAATATAGCGGTCTTTAAGCCGGATATACTCCTCTTCGTTGAAGAACCGTTCACGCTGCACCCGCGTCATGTATAAAATGTCCAATTCCGGCATGGACTGCACTAAGTCTGCTGTTTCAACGAATGGTATGCCGTTTTCTTGCAAGTAGTCGCGAAGGTACTGCGGCACAGTCAACTCATCGGGTGAAACGAAGACAAATTTCACGTTGGGATACCGCCCCAAATTTTTGACCAGTGAATGCACTGTGCGCCCAAATTTCAAATCGCCGCAACAGCCGATCGTTAAATTATCCAGTCGCCCCAAACGCTGCTGTATCGTCATCAAGTCGGTCAAAGTCTGCGTCGGGTGCTCACGTCCGCCGTCACCGGCATTGATAACCGGCACATCACTTACGCCCGCCGCCACCAACGGTGCGCCTTCTTTGGGGCTTCGCATGACAATCACGTCAGCATACTGGCCGGCCATAATGATGGTATCCGACAGGCTCTCGCCCTTAGAGACGCTGGAGCTTGCCGCCTCAGAAAACCCAATCACAGACCCGCCCAGCCGTTGCATAGCAGCCTCGAAACTTAGCCGCGTACGCGTACTCGGCTCAAAAAACAAAGACGCCATCACCGTGGCGTCTAAGCAATGGGTATACCGCGACGAATCACACATCATGTCCGCCGCCATTGTCAACAATTGGGCTTGTTCGTCAAGCGACAAGTCCAAGGTATTGATGAGATTCCGTGCTTGTAAATTCATGCCCTGTCCCCTCTCTTGTTTCGACGGTATTTTATCATGCATTACACTCTGCTGTCAACTATGCGAAATTCGTGTACTCGACCAGACGGAACTCGCGGACAGCAAGGGTACCCTGGCCGACCCACATGCTCAAGCCCACAAGGACAAAAGAAAAGTTTTCGTAATATTCATTTCCTAAAACGCCCCTTATGATTTCCGCGAGCGATGCACGCCCCCTATAGTGCCCTGTATACAAACCATACTCAGAATCACCTCTAATCGCCGCATCTACCCAAATGACACTGCCGAATACATCTAGAAAATGAATATGTGCTTCATCAGCCACTTCAACGTCAAAATAAAGATACGTATTCGCCCAAGAATTCTGCAAAATAGCCAATGGCTCATTCAACACATAATCGATAGCTGCCCAGCCAGCCGTGCCTTGAGCCCTATTAAAAATATAAACGCTGTTTTCTTCTGTTATCTCAATAATATCTTCTTCCCATATCCGGTCTATATCGTCTTCATTCACGGTATATATTTCATCAAACTCAACACCAATCGTATGGCTAGGGATATAAAATGGCCATTCTGTCTCACTGCCATCTGTCCAGCCATCCGTCGGCAAATCAAAGATGTCAAAGATGACTCGAGGCTCTGTATCATCTTCAATCGACGGCAGTATCGCCACATTGCCATCTCCCGCGCAACCCCAAAGACTCACCAGCATAACTAAAGCAGCAACCATTGCCAAAATTTGTTTCCGATTCATGCAGCACCGCCGAATTTTTTTTATTTTATCCGATATTTTTGCCTGTTGATGTGTGTTGTTAGTGCAAGGCAACTTCTACGCCTCTTGCCATATAACATATACGTTGACCAAAATGCTTTACAATTACCGACAGTATAACATAAATGTGACACATTTTACAACGCTTATCGCAGCCAACACACAACATACAGCAAACTTAGCGGTAAAAAACCACTTGCCAGATTGCCACGTTGTGTGATATAATAGGTCAATTATATGTGCGCGCACCAACTTTTAAGGAGAACAAATGATGAGAACAAAACGTATCTTGGCACTTTTAGTCTGCCTGTCCCTGTTTATGAGCATGTTCGGCATCGCTGCTGCTACGCCTATTGCGCCGACCAACGCGAATAATGGTGTCGTGTTTGATATCTTCGACATACCCACTATCGCCTGGGGCAGAGCTCCGGGCGGCGATGGTACAATCGGCAATATCACCAACCAAAATGGTGCCTACACGTTCCACAACGTCGGCGGCGGCTGGCCAAATGCCACCGTTACTTTTGGCGAGGAAATCCCTTTCTCACCGGAAGATTTGCACTACATTCATTTTCATTTTGATATTGAGGTTGCATACAACGCCAGCGTTCACTTTATCGACATTGACTTCCCCCAAGGCGCCAGAGCAAACTGGACGATTCAAGCTTTTGGCAACGGACTCACCGACGTTGGCGACCTCTTGCCCGGTCGTTATATCGGCAGTGCCAGCTTAGCCAACGTCATTGACTATCATTTTGAGCTTGAGCCAAACTCCAGCGACGGCTTTGACTTTGTATTCGGTACATTTCCGTTTGATGACCTTCTCTTTTCGGGTCTGACCATTTGGGCGGTCGGTGGCGACGTCACTGTCCGCGAATTCCGTTTAATTGACACGCGCATTGTCGATATGCGCCCGCTCCCAACCTCGGAGATAGACACGCCTAACAGTTGGGCACATACATACATGCGCGACGCGTTGCAGCATGGCATCGTCGGTGCACAATTGCCTTCGGGTGTTGCTTTCCGCCAAGGCGCGCCACGCTGGTACATCGCTGAGCTTTTGGCTAACTTTATGGTTGTGTACAGCAACGCGGCAAACCTTGATGCCGTCGTTGCCAACTGGCTTGCCGTTGATGGCAATGTGCCCGGAAACATTAACTTTCCGGATGTGCCTGCGACTCATCCTCAATATGCGCAAATTACGGCGTTGGCAACCATGGGCGTTATTACGGGCGGCACATTTGACGGCGTGTTTGGCTTTGGCCCCAATCACACGCTGACGCGCGCGCAAGCCGCTGTTGGTTTGGCAAATATGATGAGGGCTTTGGGCTACGACATTACAAATTACGATGATGCTTCTGTCTTTGCCGATTGGGGCATTCCCGTGGCAAACGGCGGCATTCAGTCTTGGGCGCATATGCCGGTTTCTTTCTTGTATCATTACGACGTGATGGGCAACACGACAAGTGAAATCAATCTACTTCCTGACGGCTCAAACTACGTATTCAGCCCCAACATGGCATTTGATACCCAACAGCTGATCACTGCTATGGTGCGTATGTTGTTAGAGGTTGAATGGCCAAGCCCCACGCTTGTTTCTATGCTTGACTTCCTTGATGTTCCGCCAAGCGCGTGGCGCGCCCTGCGTGTGGCCGGCGAAGCTGCACAAATCGATATTGTCAACGGCAACCTCGCTGTGCGCAACCTTGTCGGCGGTTGGCCAAGCCGTGTGCTTGACCTGCGCGATGAAAACATCAGCATTCCCGAAAGCGATTGGGATTACATTTCGCTTATCATTGACGTAGATGTAACTGTCGCAAACTTTAACGGCTACGCCAACATCATCCTTTCGACCGATGCAGGCGACCGAGAGATAGTCGGTGAAGTAACCATAGCACCTATCTCCGCACCGCAGCTAAGGGCAGGCAATCATCGTTTAACATTGCCTTTGCGGAGCATTTTGCCGAATGGAACAAGCGGCAGCATTGACATTGAGGGCATGCTGATTCAAGTGGTGCAAGCCGGTACGGTTGTCACAGTAAATCAATTGATGTTGCACGATAGCCGTGATGGGTACGAGTTCATTGCGCCCGAACCACAACCTGATCCTGAAGATGAGGCAAATTTCCTTGTTTTCGACACGGCCACTATCGTTGCGGGCGGCTCCGGCACGGCAACTGTCAGAGGCGACGGCAACGGTGGGCGCGTCACGATTACCAACAGCGGCGGCGGCTGGCCACGCGCCACTTTGACCGTTGCCAACCCGGTCGGCATTCCGCGCGACGAATGGCACAACTATGAATTTGTCTATGACTTCACGGCATCCAGCAGCGGCGAGGTTTCCATCGCGTTGGTTAGCGAAGTTGAAGCAAATGCGCCTCGACACTACGCCTCCTTGACCAACTACTTACGCATTATGGGCGCGCAACGCGGCGGCGATGACAACGATATTGTCGGCAGCCGGTATTCCGGCACGGTCAACTTGCGCACCCTGCTGACCAGCATGCAATTTGACGCTGATGTGTTCTATATGTACGGCTTGTACGTTTTTGCCATCGGCGATGGTACGGTGGTTCGCGTTGATGCGGCGCATGTTGTTCCGATTGAAGAAGAAGACGTTGAGTTGTTCCCCGCTGATCAAGTGCCGGTCATTCTTTATCACATGGTACTGCCATGTGCCATTTATGAGGAAAACGGTTGGCAAAATAACAGCGTTGTTTTACGTTTGCGGCATTTTTATGAGCAAATGCGCTACCTGTACGAAGAGGGCTTTACGCCTATCACGGCATTGCAATTTGAGGAATGGTTTTTTGACAACTCCGTGTTGTTACCCAAAAATCCTGTACTGTTGCACTTTGACGACGGCTATATGAGCGACTATATGTTTGCCGCCCCTGTCCTGCGTCAGTTCGGTTTCGTGGCAACAAATTTCCGACATACGGTAACAATCTATCCGCAATACCAGTGGAACACAGGGCGCTATGATCTCGTTGGCCAAGGCACAAACCATATGGCGAGACGTCACATGATTCGTACCAAAGATGTCTTTGAACACGCCTCGCATTCGCATGATATGCACCAAGGCGGCTGGCATCTCAGCAATTTGTACAATCAACTTGGACATGCCGGACTGGTCTCTCACCTTCGCAACGACTTCCGCACAAGCATTAATGCTGCGCCCATGACCCTGCGCCATGTTTTTGCTTATACTTATGGCGTTAACAACGCCGCATACCATGAGGCATTAGAGGCAGAGGGCGTGACACACGCGTTTGATGTAACTCCTCAGCCGGCACGGCGCACGGATAATCGCTGGACCATCTCTCGCTATATGATTGACTCAGCCGGTTCACGTTCAAATTACCCGATGTGGCTGTTCAGCGCAATTGCCAACGGCACAGCAGCAGGCAACCACGGCTAATCACATACCGCTAACATATACTCAAAACTAAAAAACGCCCTCACTGTGAGGGCGTTTTTTTGGTGGACGATAACAGATTCGAACTGCTGACCCTTCGCACGTCAAGCGAATGCTCTACCAACTGAGCTAATCGTCCAAGCACCAGGCAACGTTAATTCATTATACACAAAATTTACGACTTGTCAATAGCCCGACAAGCATTGTCGAACAAAAATTTTAATTCTCACCTAAAAATGTGTTGACATAACCTTTCTAACATGTTAGAATTAGGTCAAGTATGGCAATCTATATCAAAGGGGAGTCAATGTAATATGAACGTTCACAACGACAATAGTAGCGGTTTCGGCGACTGTGCCGGACACAATATGCCCGTGGGCGGCGGTCATCCCGATCCAAACGCCTATGGTCATGGCAATATGGACGGCATCAGCGGCATTCCCGCGCCCAATGCCGTGCCTTATCAACACGCACCGAATTACTATGAGCCCCACCCCGCTGCACCGCTCGATCATGGACAATCTCAATCTATTGGTACGGCATATCCGCCGCAAGCGACGCCCGCCGTGCCGACGGGCTATGTGCCGTACGACGCAAACACGTATCCAACTGAGCAACAGGCCTACTACACCGCGCCGCCCGCAGATAGCACTCATGTTGCCAGCGACGCTTTACAAGACCAACTGGCACAACTGTCGAGTTTAGTTTATTACGACAGCGGCAGCATCAACGCCAACACCAATTTTTCGCTGTTTTATCACAACGCATTCACACAAAAACTGCGCTTTGAAATGGCAAATATGATGATTGTCGCTGACCACTACACCGCGGTGTTTGATACATTGCAATCGGTGGCACAACTGTTTTCCGAAAGCGGTTTTGCCGGACTTCCAACCGCTAAAAGCATGACAAACAGCCAATTTATGAAAAATTTGCTCACACTGATGGGTGATTCATGGCCTGAAAACGCCGAACATACACCATTCGCCCGTGCCATGTATTGGGTGTTGCCGACATTGTTATCGGGCGCGTCACGTGACCGTACATTCATTGAAAACACACTTTACTACGAAGGTTTACTGATGATTGCTTGCGGCAATTATACATATAACATGGTACAATTTCGGTTGTTAGGCCTATTGGGCATTCAGCTGTCACTGGAAGAGTGCTTGGCACAGGACTGATTTAAGAGTACATGGACGTTTGGGTCAGCAATGATTCTTTCATAAGCGAATTTCTTGTTGAAGAAGATGTCGCGCTAAAACAGGCCTTTGAGCGCAGCCGAGAACTCAATTTGCCTGATATGGAAATATCTCCTGCACAAGGAAAATTTTTGTACTTGTTGGCACGCATTAAAAACGCCAAACGCATCCTCGAAATCGGCACATTTTGCGGTTACAGCACAATTTGGTTGGCGAAAGCCGTTGCCGATGGCGGCATTGTGATCAGCCTCGAATGCGATGAAAGCTACGCCAACATAGCGAAAAAAAATATAGACAGTGCCGGCCTTTCAAATCAAGCGACTGTCTTGACAGGCGATGCGATTAATTTATTGAACCAAATGATTGCCGCCAAAGAAGAGTATTTCGATATGATTTTTATCGATGCCGATAAACCCAACTATCCCCAATATTTGGAGTTATCTTTGCAACTTGCAAAAAATGGCACGATTATCTGTGGCGACAATGTCATCCGTAATGGTGAACTGGTTAATACCGACAATTTCGACCCCAAAGTACAAGGTGTCCGACGATTTGTAGAGATGTTGGGACATATGAAAGCTCTCGAGTCAACCGCGCTACAAACTGTCGGTGTAAAAGGGTATGACGGCTTTACTGTAAGCATTGTCAAATAACCACCTTACTTTCTCTAAGCAGGCGGCACGATTTGTGCCGCCTGTTTTTTTGTTTGACATTCTTGCCACGCCACGGTATAATACATATACTGAACGTAGGGCTGTGCTTTGCACACCCGCAACGCACAGCAGGAGGTGCCTCCTATATGTTCAAGCAATGGAAAGAAGACATCGCCGCCATTCGGACACGTGACCCGGCAGCGCGAAATAATTTTGAAGTATTTTTCCTGTACGCCGGATTCAAGGCACTGCGGCGGCATCGCCGTGCCCATTGGTGGTACAATCGAAAACATTATTTCATCGCCCGCTGGATTTCCGAGCGCACGCGGCGCAAAACGGGCATTGAAATTCACCCTGCCGCCAAAATCGGAAAAGGGCTTTTTATCGACCACGGTTCCGGCGTTGTCATTGGCGAAACGGTCGAAATTGGCGACAATGTGACCATCTACCAAGGTGTGACGCTGGGCGGCACGGGCAAGGATAAAGGCAAACGCCACCCTAGCATTGGCAACAATGTGTTGATTGGCGCAGGTGCCGCAATATTGGGGCCGTTTACCGTGCATGACAATGCGCGGATTGCCAGCGGCGCGGTAGTGCTGAAAGAAGTGCCTGAAAACGCTACGGCAGTGGGCGTTCCGGCGCGAATTGTCCGCATTGGCGACCAAAAAATATCGCCCCTTGACCACGTGAATACGCCCGACCCGGTCAACCAATGCATTTCACAGTTGCAGAAAGATGTTGACGAATTAAAGGCTAAGCTCGGCATACAGCGCGACACTAACGGCGCACTGTAGCGAATTGTGCGGACAAATACTGTTTGCTCACAAGTTGATAATCTTACCAAGGTAAGATGTCATGCCCTACAACAGGAGGAACTATGCTCAAATTTTACAATACACGCTCCCGCCAAAAAGAGGATTTCATGCCACTGGCCACCGATACCGTTTCCATTTATACCTGTGGCCCGACGGTTTATGCACAGGCGCATATCGGTAACTTGCGCGCTTATCTGTTCATGGACAGTTTGCGTCGCATCTTGCGTCGCAATGGCTACACGCTTCGACACTGCATGAATATCACCGACGTAGGTCACTTAACTGATGACGGCGATGACGGCGAAGATAAAATGAGCGCTGCCGCAAAAAAACAAAGGCTGTCACCATGGGACATCGCTAAGCATTATACCGAACTTTTTATGCGCGATATGGAGGCATTGCACATCGACTTGCCCGAAATCATCACACCCGCAACGGGTTATATTGACGATATGATTGATTTCGTACAAGCCTTACAAGATAAAGGTTACGCCTATGAAATTGACGATGGCGTTTATTTTGATATATCTAAATTCCCTGAATACGGCCAGCTTGCCCGCTTGAATCTTGACGAACAAAAGGCAGGCGCGCGCGTTGAAGTCAACAACCAAAAGCGCAACCCCTTTGACTTCGCGTTGTGGAAAAAGGCCGAACCGTCGCACATTATGCAGTGGCCGTCGCCGTGGGGACAGGGCTATCCCGGCTGGCATATCGAGTGTTCAGCCATTTCCCGCCACCATTTGGGCGATATGTTCGACATTCACACCGGTGGCGAGGATCATATCCCTGTCCATCACGAAAATGAAATCGCGCAATCCTGCGCCCTGCTGGGTCATGCGGGCGCGAAATTATGGATGCACAACGCCTTTTTACAAGTCGATGGCGGCAAAATGGGCAAAAGTTTGGGTAACGCTTACACGCTGGATGATTTGCGTGACAAGGGCTACGCGCCTGTACATTACCGCTACCTCTGCACTAACGCACACTATCGCAGCAAATGCAATTTCACTTGGGACGGCATCGCGGCCGCCAAGACGGCACAGCAACGTTACGCGGCCACCATTAAGGCACATCAAGGCAAAACGTCGCCTGATTTAGATATTGCACAGCTTGAAGCTCATCGCACGGCCTTTGACGAGGCGCTCAATGATGATTTGAATCTGCCCAAAGCCTTAGGTATCGCGCATACAACAGCAAAATTACCCTTTGACGATCGTGTGTATCAAGCATTGTTGTCGTTTGACGAAGTGTTGCAACTGTTACATGACGCCCCAAATGATGAAATTAAGGACCTCCCCGCCGAAATTACGACACTGTTGGAACAACGCGCTAATGCTCGCTCAGCAAAGGATTGGGCTCAGAGCGACAGCTTGCGTGACACCATCGCTGCCGCCGGATACACCGTTAAGGACACCGCCAACGGACAGGAGTGTGCAAAATCGTGAAATTGCTCGCCATCGACGGGAATAGCTTGCTCAACCGTGCCTATTACGGCATCCGCCCGCTCTCGACACGTGAGGGTGTGCCAACCAACGCCGTTTATGGCTTTATAACTATGCTCCAACGCCTGCAAAACGAGTACAGTCCCGATGCTATCTGCGTTTGCTTCGATGTCAAACAGCCAACATTTCGGCATAAACGCTACGACCAATACAAGGCGACACGCAAGCCGGCGGACGAGAATTTAACGGTACAATTCCCGCTCGTCAAAGACATTTTAGCTGCTATGAACATTCCCTATTACGAACTTGTCGGCTACGAGGCCGATGATTTATTGGGTACCATTGCCAAGAAGTGCATCGAAAGTGGCAACGATTGCTTGATTGCCACGGGCGACCGCGATGCTTGGCAATTGGTTGGCGACGGCGTGACGGTACTGCACATTCACAGCAGGCTGCAACAGTCGGGAACCGATTACGTCAATACTGCGTACATTCAGAATAAATACGGCCTTTCGCCGCAAGCACTCATCGACCTCAAGGCCCTAATGGGCGACAACAGCGACAACATCCCGGGCGTGCCGGGACTTGGCGAAAAAACGGCATTGCCACTCATCCAATCAGCGCAAACGCTGGACGCGTTATATGCCGACCTCGATACACACGTGCCGCGCCAATCTGTACGGGACAAGCTCTCCGCTCACCGTGATTTAGCCTTTTTGAGCCGTGATTTAGTGACTATCGACATCGATGTGCCGTTGGAGTTTGATTTGAAAGACACGACAATCAAGCCGCCCAATGCTGACGCGCTATACAAGCTGTTTAAGAAACTTGAGTTCGGCAGTTTTATTAAGAAATGGCAGTTAAGTCCACCGGAAAGTGATGAGGCGATTGAGTCAAAATACACTCCCTGCCCTGTTACAGTCATCGACACACCGGAGGCGCTCAGCGCCCTCACGGCACAACTGACAACGCACCACACACCCGCCGCACTCTGGCTGACCCCGCACGGCTTGCTCAACGCCTTGTGTGAGGGTGGAAAGACTTACGTTATCAAAGCTGATGTTCCAGATTTGTTGGCATTGGACTTCCCCAAAATCGTCTACAACGCCAAATCGCTGTATCGGCGGCACGATATCGCTACCGTACAGTTTGACGTGCTGCTTGCCGCCCATCTATGTGCGCCTGACCGCACTAAATTGGACTTACCGTCACTCGCCGCCGATGTGCTGGGCGTTGAATTGCCTGCACCACTGTTTGAAGAAGCTGAGGGTTGCGGCGTACTGTCAGACGGCGCGGCTGAAACGGCAATTTCTCAATGGGTCGACGCGCTCTTTTCCTTGAACAAACACTACGCCGAAGCCCTTGAACAACAGGGCTTGACGGCATTGTACAACGATATAGAATTGCCGCTATCTCGCGTACTTGCTGAGATGGAAGACATCGGCATTGCCATTGACCGCGAGGCGTTGCAGACATTCGGTTCATTGTTGCGCGAGAAAGTTACTGAGCAGGAAAGGTTGGCTGCAGAGTCGATTGCGCCGATTGAACCTATCAACTGGCATTCTCCCAAGCAGTTGAGCGTGTTGCTCTTTGAAACGCTGCAACTCCCCACTAAGCGCAAAACCAAGACCGGCTACTCGACCGATATTGACGTGTTGGAATCGCTGCGCGGCAAACATCCCATCGTTGAACATATGATCGAGCTGCGCACGTTAAGTAAACTGTCCAGCACTTACGCCGAAGGCTTACAACGCGCCATTGGCGACGATGGACGCATTCACACCACATTTCAAATGACGGCAACCGTCACCGGGCGACTGTCATCCACCGAACCGAATTTGCAAAATATCCCTATCCGCACTGAGCTTGGCGGCGAACTGCGCCGTATGTTTGTAGCAAGTCGCGAAGATTATTTACTTGTCGATGCCGATTATTCGCAAATCGAATTGCGTGTGCTGGCGCATATCGCTAATGATGCCGTGATGAAAGAGGCGTTTAGCAAAGGCTTAGACATTCACACCATCACAGCTTGTGAAATTTTCGGCTGCGAACCGAGCGCCGTTACGCCACTCATGCGACGACAAGCCAAGGCCATCAATTTCGGCATTGTCTACGGTATGGGCGAACACAGCCTTGCCGTTGATTTGGGCATCACGCACGCCGAGGCAAAGGCTTACCGCAACAGCTACTTCGCTCGCTTTTCCGGCGTGCACGAATATCAAAAAAATATTGTTGAAACGGCGAAACAACAAGGTTACGTCAGCACCATTCTAGGGCGGCGGCGACCCTTGCCCGAGCTGCAATCATCCAACCACAATATCCGCGCGTTCGGCGAACGTGCCGCGCTCAACGCGCCCATTCAAGGCAGCTCCGCCGACATCATCAAACTCGCCATGTTGACAGTGCATCAAGCCTTATCACAATCGGGCTTGCAGGCAAAATTACTGCTACAAGTGCATGACGAACTATTGCTGGAATGCCCCAAGGACGAAGCCAATGACGTTTGCGTACTAGTCAGACGATGTATGGAGAACGTGTACGCGCTGACGGTGCCACTGGTGGCAGACATAGCGGTAGGCAAGACTTGGCAGGAGGCGCATTAAACATAAGAGCCGCCGTACACGAGGCGCAACAGGAGGCTAACATGACAATCTATTTCATCTGCACCGGCAACACGTGCCGAAGCCCTATGGCACAGGCCATTGCCGAACACCTTAATCATGAGTATGAACTCGGCCATAAAATATTTTCACGTGGCATTGCGGCCGATAAAGGCGCGGCGGCAGCGTTTAGCGCCATTGCAGCAGCAGAAAAACACGCCCTCGATTTATCCGCCCACATTGCGGCGCAACTCACCGATGCCGACATCGAGCGTGCCGACATGCTTTACACCATGACGGCGCAACAACGTGATGCTTTGACCGCATGTTTTCCCCATGCCGAGGGCAAGACGCAAACAATTGCAACGCAAGATATTGGCGACCCGTTTATGCAGAGCGATGAGGTGTATATGCACACATTTTCCACCTTGCAACGGGCGATTGCCGATGCCGAAGAGTTTAAGCCATGATTATACCTATGGAGCTGTGTCACATCGACCGTATCGCCGTATTGGAGGTCGAGTGCTTTGCATTGCCGTTTTCAAAACCCTTGCTGCTGCAAGAACTGGAGAACCCTAACGCGCTCTATTTAGTCGATTGTTTAGATGATATCATTCGCGGCTACGTAGGACTGAACTTCGTGCTGGATGAAGGACACATCACCACGCTGACAACCGCGCCGCTGTTTCGCCGCCAAGGGATTGCCTCTCGGTTACTCAAACGGCAGATAATACTCGCCAAAACACTGGGATTGCAGCAATTACATCTCGAAGTACGCGATAGCAACATCGCCGCCCGCAAGCTCTATCTGCGCCATGACTTCGCCGAAGTTGGACGGCGCGCGGGATACTACACTGAGCCAAAAGAGGATGCCGTTTTGATGACTTTGGAGTTACATGATGATAATACTGGGCTTTGAGAGTTCTTGCGACGAAACAAGCGTCGCCGTTGTGCGAGCCGATACAACACTTGCCTCCGGATTTGAAATTCTCTCAAATATCGTTGCCACACAAATTGACCTGCATGCGCAGTACGGCGGTGTTGTACCGGAAATCGCCTCGCGAAACCATATGGCAGTCATCGCCAATTTAACAAGCGAGGCATTGCATCAAGCCGATTGTACAATGGCAGATATTGACGCCATTGCCGTCACCAACGCACCGGGGTTGATTGGTGCGCTGCTTGTCGGCGTAAACTTTGCCAAGACATTAGCATACAAACACGATAAGCGGCTGATTGCCGTCCACCACTTGCGCGGACATATCGTTGCCGGACGTATGTGCAACCCCGCGTTGCAACCACCATTCTTAACACTGCTGGTCAGCGGCGGCAACACACTACTTGTCTCATGCAAGGGCGACACGGAGTATCAAATATTGGGTGCGACTCGCGATGATGCCGTAGGCGAGGTCTTCGACAAAGTCGCCCGCATTTTAGGGCTTGGCTTTCCCGGCGGCCCTGCCATTGAAAAGGCCGCAAAGCTGACAAATCCGGATACGCCTCCCCTACTCCTCCCTACGCCCAAGCTTGAAGGACTCGATATGTCATTCAGTGGCATCAAGACAGCGTTTATCAATCATGTCCACAACCTCGTACAACAGGGGAAAGCGCCTAATGCAGCGGCGCTTTCGCGCGATTTTCAAACTCATATCGTCAAAGTTTTAACATCGCGCATGGTTGACGCATTCGAGCGTACAGGGTATAATAAATGGTTGCTGTGCGGCGGCGTTGCCGCAAACACCGCCTTACGCCAATCACTGCAAACAGCCGCAAACGAACGCGAATGCACCCTGACCGTGCCGCCTATGTCACTCTGCGGTGACAATGCCGCCATGATTGCTGCGGCAGCATACTACGAAAAAACTTCGCGCATCGGCTGGGATTTGAATGCGTGTGCAACATGGGAAATTGATATGTAGAGGTGGTATTCTACCGCCCTTGCAACTAAAAACATTATGTAAACCACATGTTTGCCAAAAGGTTACTGAAAAATCACCCATTTCGGCCACAATCTTCGCAAATGCCCAGACGGCAAGCTGTACAAATTGTGGATAACGCTGTGGATAACTTGTATAACTCGTTTTTGTCACGACGAACCAATCATGGCTGTTTACGGTAAATCCAAACAATCAAAGGAGCCGGCCTTATGAAAACACTTGTTGTATATTACTCTCGCACCGGGCACTGCAAGGCCCTTGCTACAACGCTTGCAGACGCTATGAACGCTGATTGTGAGCGTTTGCTGGACGTGCATCCTTTCCGCGGTCCATTCGGGTTCATACGCGGCATCGTTGTGGGCATACGTAAAAAACTCATCCACATCTGCCCGCCACAGTACCAACCTCGCGAATATGACCAAATCGTCATGGTTACGCCGGTTTGGGTTAACCATGCCGCTCCCGCCATTCGGAGTTATGTCGACCAATATGGTGATATGTGCCGTAAATTACAGCTCTTCACCATCAGCAAGCAATGTGACAAAGTCAACCAAGTCAGCGAGGAGTTGCAAGCCACCTTTGGCCTGAACGTACAGAATACTGTTGGATTCACATCGGCGGAAATTAAAAAGGGCGATGTGTTGGAAAAGTTGAAAGCGATGGGTGGTTCGTAAGGAGCGCATCGAAGCATTTTGCTCCCTTAAAGAAACTTTATATTACACGAGCTTGTTCCGCCTTTCGGCATGACTATCGAAAGGCGGATTATACTTTCTGCGCAATTCTTTGAAATTTCTTAATTTTTCGCAACCGTCAATTTTGATTTCTTGCGCTATACTGTTAACCATCACAAAAGATGGGAGAATACAAAATGACACACAGAGCAAAGAGGTCAAGGAAAAGAAGATTCATAGGATTAATGTTGGCAGTCTTGCTAATCGTGGGAATTACAATATGGCTCAGCAACCGTGCGGGTCAATCCGACAGCGCAGCAGTTGTTACATTGCCGCCGAACTTCACGAGAATTGCATCACATCCCCCCCCTGAATTTACAAACCAAATGTCTATCGCCGATATAACAGACACGCAGTATCTCAAATTGGTCAATCGCCAGCACGGCATTTCAACACCTGTCCATCCCGCGCTGTTGGTATCGGCATGGCCTAATATAGCCGTGAGTACAACAGCTGTAACAGTCCACAGAACAGCTTTATACTCCCTGCAAGAACTGTTCGCCGCGGCACGTGATGAAAACCTTAGGAGTTTATTTATCGCCAGCGGTTTTCGTACAGATGAAGAGCAACAAACACTCTACCAAAGCGCCGCCGACAAACGCTATGTTATGCCACCCGGACATAGCGAACATCATCTGGGGTTGGGCGTTGACATTTTATTCTCCGGCAGTTATGCTGCCGGCGGCATATTAGGCACGCCCGAGTCGGCATGGCTGGCACAAAACGCACCACAGTTCGGCTTGGTGTTGCGCTATCCGTATGACAAGCAAGACATCACCGAGGTCGCCTACGAGCCGTGGCATTTTCGGTATGTCGGGCGAGTACATGCACGGCTTATGGATCAATACAACTTTGTGTTGGAAGAGTACATAGAGTTTCTTCGTCAAAACATGGGCTATCAGACCACACTCGACGGTAAATATTACTACATCTTGCATCAACACCCGAAAAATGGTATGATACTTGTGCCAAACGGCATGGAGTTCAACGTATCAAGTACAAACACCGGGGGCTATATTGTTACGGCATGGAGGTAGACTTTGGAATACACTATACTCGTCTGCGAGGACGACGCTGATATTCGCAACGCCTTAGATATTTATTTACGTCAAGAAGGCTATTGTATTTTGCACGCCGAAAATGGATTGCAAGCCGTTGAAATTATCGCAAAGGAGCAAATTCACTTAATTTTACTCGACGTTATGATGCCGAAATTGGACGGCATTGCGGCGGCGGTCAAAATTAGAGAAACCAATAATGTGCCAATTTTGTTTCTGTCGGCTAAAAGCGAAGAGACTGACCGCATTTTGGGGCTCAATATGGGCGGTGATGACTACATAACAAAGCCGTTTAACCCCATAGAACTTATGGCACGAGTAAAGGCGGCACTGCGCCGCTATGCACGGCTAGGCGGATTAAATAAAGTTGAGCTTGCCTCACAGCAGGGTATTTACCAAACCGGCGGACTGGTTGTAGACGACAACAAAAAACAAGTTACCGTTGACGACAATAACGTAACGCTTACAGCCTTGGAATATAGACTTTTAGCGTTGCTCATCTCTAACCAAGACCAGGTGTTTTCCTCAAATCAGATATATGAGGCGGTATGGGACGAACCGGCTTTCTATGTGTCGAAGACTGTGTCAGTGCATATTCGACACATCCGCGAGAAGATAGAGATTAACCCCAAAGATCCGCAATATCTCAAAGTGATTTACGGTTTAGGATACAAAGTGGTGCGACATGATTAAAATATTGCCTTCACCCATTACAAAAATCCTGCTCATATTGGTAGGCTATGTTTCACTGGTGTCTTACTTGTGGAATGAGAGCTTTTCTTTTCGTGTGTTGTTTCGGAATGTATTCGGCAATTGGATTCACGTTTGGTTTATTCCGCCCGGGTTATTGCTGTCGTTGTGTATATGTTTTTTAGTGCTATCGGTGACAATGACTAAAAACGACAGATTAACGCAAACTAAATTATTTGTCCTATGGCGCAACACTGACAGCTTTCTGCTGATTGTTTTTGCTGGCTGGATAGCATCTTCCTTGATTATGCAAGCATATACCGCTGCCGCACGGGGCGGCTCCGGCGCGACACTTCCATTTACCGCCGCCTATTTGATTGGCATTGCAGCAATTGCAGAACTCACAGCAAGGTTGCGTGATAAGAGTTTTCGCCGACATTTATATTGGATAACATTCTTTCAAAAGCATCGGATTTGGACACCTTTAGGCTTTACAACGGCACTGCTGTTGACGACAAATCTGTTATTTTTAATCTTTCTGTCACCCGCGACAGCGTTTTTGTTTAACTATCGCTTATCGTTTATAATAGGCTTTCATTTTACGCCGCCGTGGTCGTTTGTCAACTTTGATAGCTTTCTGCGAATAGTTGCGGCACTCACCATTGCCGGATTGACATATTTTATAACTTACTTAATAAATATTGCCACCCAATATGACAAAGCAAACGAGGAAAAGATTAAATCGGAACGATTCAAGAGCGAGCTTATCACAAATGTGTCGCACGATATACGCACACCGCTTACCTCTATTATCAACTATGTTGATTTATTAAAATCCGAACCGTTAGCAGGGAAGCCGAAAGAGTATATAAGTATACTTGATAGAAAATCGGCACGACTAAAAGTATTGATTGACGACTTAATGAGCGCATCTAAGGCAAGCACGGGCAATGTTAGCGTAAACTTAGATACTGTAAACTTATCTGAGTTAGTCGGGCAAGTTTCCGGAGAAGTGGAAGAACAATTCACTCAACGCGACTTGACATTGGTGCTGCGTCAACCCGATGCGCCGATTTTTGTTCATACCGACAGCCGCCATCTGTGGCGTGTGTTGGAAAATCTATTTGTCAACGTGAGTAAGTACGCGCTTGCCGAAACTCGCGTGTTTGCTGAATTGGCGCAGCGCGAAGATGATGTAATATTCACATTAAAAAATATTTCCCAAACACCAATCGACATATCGGGTAATGAATTGACGGAGCAATTTATTCGTGGCGATATGGCGCGTGAGAGCGAGGGAAGCGGCTTGGGTCTTTATATTGCTAAAAGCCTTGTTGAGTTGATGAACGGGACGCTTGCAATCCGCACTTCGGGAGATTTGTTTGAAGTAGAGATATTATTTAGGAAGAGAGGATATTCTAAGGTACAGTAGAATATCCTCTCTTCCCCTTACACACTCTATCACGGCTCGCCCAAAACATCGCATCTTACACGTTTTACCACCCACGCCAACCCAAGCAAATACACCGCCAGCCATAGTGTCCCTACCCGAATGCCCGCATACATCGCCAAAATAAACCATAGCGGGTGCAGTGACAGGCTGTGCGCCATCCATTTATGCTCCAACACGTGCCGTATCGCACTAATACAAACCCAGCCGAGCAGCAATAACGCACCTTGCGCGATGTTGCCCCCAGCAATGGTGCTGACTGCCATCGGCATCAGCACCATTCCCGGCCCGATAACGGGAATGATATCGGCAAATGCCGCTAAACCACTCAACAACACGGCATACGGAACTCCAAGTGCCATCAGCAAAAATAACGTCAACACAAATGTGATGCACATCAACGCAACATAAATGCGCACCGTGCGTGCCAGCATTGCTTTTGCCGCGCGCATGCCACTGTCGTAATGCTGTAATCCTTGTGGCGACAACCACTTGGCCGGAAATCCCTTGGCTGATTTATTGCCGGACTTACTAAAATAATACGTCCCTGTCATGATTAAAATAAATAGCGATAACCAGTGCGGCAACGCCGTCACCACGGTCAACACAAGCTGAATCACACCGTTTAAAGCTCGCGAAACCGCTTTCCACAACGCATCAGCATTTAGATTGATGGGCAACCAATCGGGCAGCTGTGCTTGCCACTGCGTCCATAGCTCATGTAAGCGGTTGGTTTGCCGCACAGCATCAAGTTCATAAAGTAATCGCTTGCCCTCTTGGACAAAATGCGCCATGATAAGCCATGCCAGCACGACAATTAGCACAAAGAATAACACCGTCGCAATCGCCGCCGCTAAGCGTTCGGATAAGCCAATTCTATGCAACCAATTTGACATTGGACGCGTTAGCCCGGCAAGCAGCCACGCCACAACCAGCGGCAAAACATAGCCTTTCAGCAAAAAAAACGCCGCAAACGCCGCCGTGTAAATCAAAACAAAAACAATTACCCGCCTTACCCGCAATAGCATATCGGGCTGAACAATTTGTGTCATAAACATCACCTTGACCATGATATGACGGCTTGACTAAAAATAGACAAAGGTGTATACTATGTAAGCGGGACGATTACCATCGCCCCCTACGAAAAATATTTTCATCATTGCATCCACACGCGCTAACCGGGGAGCTGGCGGTGCCCTGTACCTGCAACCCGCCTTAGCAGGGGCGAATGCCGTCCTAGGAGCGTTGATGTGTTGTCGTGCCGAACACGTGGTGTTGATGAGTCGGTCTTGCGCAACGGTGTCCCGTGAACCATGTCAGGCGGGGAACCGAGCAGCATTAAGCGGTGTACAGCGTGTGCCGCAAGGGTGCCGTCTCTGAGCCGGCGATTCGGTAACGGGCATATCCGCGTCTTCGAAGAGGGCTGCGCGTGTGGATGGAGTGATGGAAATTTATATTTTACGCATTTAGATTAGCTGCGTCACAACGAAACTCGTTGAGGATAACCGAGAATATGGAGAGGCTAAGATGGGGTATAGAATTACGACGTTAAAAAACTTGCCACGGGACTTGAATTGTTATATGTTTTTAGTTGGCGATTATAGGATTAATGGTACGATTAATGATCTGTTTCGAGATGGCTTTAACATAATTGCTGATCGAATTGGAGCAGATAATGCTATTATTCAACAAGCGGAAAAAAGCCATATAGAATGGGAAATAATAAAAGCTCTCCACCAAAAAATGGAGGAAGAAACTGAATTAGCTAACTATCTTTCACAGTTTGAATCAAGGATTCCAGGTCTTATGATATTTTGGAAACACCCGACAGAATTGACAAAAGAAGATGCTATTATTCATATTCCATTTCAAGCAATAGAGAATGTATATTCAAGCTCAAACGATGTGCTAATAGATTTAATTGATTTTGCAAAGAAAAATAATAGCAATTTTATAGATAAGCTGAAAAAGAAAAACGATGTAATAAGAGGATTAAGCTTTTCGGTTAATCTTGGCATTTTTGCTATAAACTTTGAGCTGTAGATAAGCATATACTTTGTAACAGGCACACCCTTAAGAAATGAATATAGCACCTAATAAGCATTAGCGACTACGACCACTCTCTAAGGAGTCCACCCTATGCCCTACCAAGCCTTATATCGTAAATATCGCTCGCAAACTTTCGGCGATGTCGTGGGGCAGGATGCCATTACCAAGACATTGCGTAAACAAGTTGCGGCGGGCAATACCACCCATGCCTACCTGTTCACGGGAACACGAGGCACGGGCAAAACCAGTTGCGCCAAAATTTTGGCGCGAGCAGTCAATTGCGAAAATCAGCAAGACGGCGAGCCCTGCAATGTTTGCACCTCTTGCCAGGCCATATTGAGCGGCCAAGCCACCGATGTGCATGAATTCGATGCCGCCAGCCATTCGGGTGTTGACAACATCCGTGCCTTGCGTGACGAAACGGTGTACAGTCCTGCGGCCATGAAAAAGCGCGTGTATATCATTGACGAGGTGCACATGCTCAGCATTGGCGCGTTCAATGCGCTGTTGACGATTTTAGAAGAGCCGCCGTCGCACGTACTTTTTATCCTGGCAACAACGGAAACACATAAAGTGCCGGCAACCATCTTATCGCGTTGCCAAAAATTCCACTTCAAACGCTTGGCAAACAACGTTATCGCCGCGCGCTTGCAATATGTAGCGCAAGCCGATGGCTTGACATTGCCTGATGACAGCGCAAACTTACTTGCTCAATGGGCGGACGGCTCAATGCGTGACGGGCTTTCGCTGCTCGAACGCTGTGTCAGCCTGCCCGAATGCACGCCCGAGACCATTGAACAGGCGTTGGGATTGGCGGGTCAGCACGACTGTACACAGTTAGCAACATACATCGCCCAAGGCGATGCGGCAGACGCATTGACGTTGTTCGGCCAACTATATCAAGACGGCAAAGAGGCGGCTACATTGCTCGATGAACTACGCGGATTGTTGCACAATCTCTTAATGGTGCAAGTCTTGCGCGATGAGAGCAAAGCCTTATCAACTGAGCAGCAAGCATTGATTCCACAATTCTCACCACCCCGCCTAACACAGGCATTGACGTTATTGCAAAAAACATTGGCGGCATTGCCACGCAGCGTGAATGTGCGGCTGGACGCGGAATTGTGTTTGCTGAAACTGACGGACGAGAGCTTAGCTGCAACACCCGCCGCAGGGGACGCACGTCCGGGCGTACTACCCACAGTGCAATCCGTACCAACACCCAAAACGCCCACATCACAAGAGTTTACGCAACGGGACACTCAATCCCCTACACCGCCACAGTCGTCCACGGACACACCAAGTACACCCCTGCAACAATACAATAATTTCCAGGCCCTCATCGCGGCATTGCAAGGTGTCATGAAACCATCAGAGCTGGCACACTTGCGGCTATGCAAGGCGGCCATCAGCGACGATAGCCTTACCATCATGCCCGACAGCCCGTTGGCAAAAGCGTTGCTGAATAATTCCATTGTACTGGATAAAATCAGAAACGCCGCAAACTCTGTTGAGGGTCGCGCCATAACGGTGCGGATTGGTGACAAACCCAAGCCTACACCTGTGATGAGCAATGACCCGTTGGATGCGCTGGCGGGATTGGAAAATGTGACGATTGTATAGCGGCTGAGTCTAGGAATTTGTATTTTGTGCGGAGGTTAACTCTATGAGCAATAATGGAATATGGATAGGTGAAAATGCGACGGTTGTCATTGTAGATGAATTTCGCATAGCTTTTTTGCGGATTGAAGAAAATTTGATAGCAAGCATATTGCATAACAATGTTCATGGAACTGTCGGTGTAGTATATGGACTTGGCAAAAACTTTGACGCACACTCTGTTGTTGCCGCAATAAATCCTGATTCAAAGGAACTGTTTGCTAGTTCTGCCAATGCGAAAGACTATATACCAAATCATTCAAACGATAGAGTTGAGGGCGTAGGTGGGAAGTTAACTTACACTACATTTGACGGTAAAGAGTTTGAGCTTGTATTGGCTGAAAAAATTAACATGGCGGACTTTGAAAAAATCAATGAAGTTGACAATTCACTATCAATCGCAAAGAAAATGGCGTTGTGGAATGTAAATAAATACTTTGAATTTGCCGACGGGTATTATAATGTTGGAATAGATACGGAAAAGTATTCGATATTATTTAGTTTTTCGTTGCCCGACGAAAGTTGGGTATATTGTCGAGTTGGGCAAAATGGTTATTGCGAAAAAGGTCGGGCAATGTTATCGACAATTTGTATACGGCAAAACGAAGTTCGCATGATTGAGAACAATTTGCAGTCAATCAATGAATATAGGCCGATTGAGGATTGCTTTGCAATCGATGGGTGTGCGTTTCCGCCTGATGGCGGTTGGTACTGGTCAGTCAAAGAGGTTACGAATGATGTTATTTATCTCTGCGGGTGCGGCGATCAAGTATACGAGATACATAGAAAATAAGCATTTCTACCCCCCCATTAAAACAAAAAGGAGAACACATAACATGGCAAAGAAATTTGGAGGCATGCCCGGTGGCGGCAACATGATGAAGCAGATCCAAAAAATGCAGGAGGATATGCTCCGCACGCAACAGGAAATGGAGTCAAAGGAATTCACCGCAACGGCAGGCGGCGGCGTTGTTACTGCAACTGTAACAGGTGCGCGTAAGCTGCTCAGCGTTGCGTTGACGACTGATGTGGTTGATCCCGATGATGTCGATATGCTGCAAGATTTGATTGTCGCTGCTGTTAACAGCGCATTAGACAACGCCGAAGCCGAAATGGCACAGGCTATGCAGAAATTCACCGGCGGTATGCCGGGGTTGTTCTAAACTATGCACACACCAATTTTCCCCGCCGCAGTACAGCAACTTTGCGAACAATTTGCCAAACTGCCCGGCGTGGGACGCAAATCAGCGCAGCGCATGGCATTTGCCTTGCTCAACAGCCCGAACGGCGATGCCGAGGCGTTTGCACAAGCCATTTTAGACGCACGCACAACTGTCAAATGCTGTGTCTTATGTCAAAATATGACTGACGAAGAGCTCTGCCCTCTCTGCCGCGACACGCGGCGTGATACTTCGACTATCTGTGTTGTCGCCGAGGCACGGGACGTTGTGGCAATCGAACGCACGCGCGAATACCAAGGGCTATACCACGTCTTACACGGTGTTATTTCGCCGCTCAACCATGTCGGCCCCGAAGACCTAACTGTCAAGGCGTTATTGCAACGCGTCAACCAACACGATGTGAAAGAAATCATCATGGCAACCAACCCCGACACTGAGGGCGAGGCAACGGCATTATATTTAGCCAAGCTATTGCTGCCGTTCGGCGTAAAGTTGACACGGTTAGCATATGGCATTCCGATGGGCAGCCACTTGGAATTCACCGATGAAATCACGCTGTCACGAGCGTTGCACGGACGGACGAGCATGGGGTGAATACCATCTCAAATGCCAGTTGAATTCTGCGAAACTTCAAATACACGGCTATTGCTTTTATTTTGCGTTTAGCGCATAATGGCGTTGAGGTGATTGTTATGCGCAAAATTTTAGCCGGAAATATATCCCGTTATCGAAAAGAATTGGGCTTGGCGCAAGAATCGCTTGCCGATAAAATCGGCGTTACATTTCAAGCCGTAAGCAAATGGGAAACGGCGCAAACGGTGCCCGATACGATGCTGTTGCCTTTATTGGCACAAGCGCTGAATGTCAGTTTAGACAAACTATTGGGCTATCCTGCGTGTCATTCTCGCCCCCCCTTTTATGAAGACGATTATCGTAAAGCCGAATATTTTTGGGGCATAGAGCCCAACACGGCATGTCTGAAAGTCATTGAGCTCATGCCGCCAACCAGGCCGTTGAAACTCCTTGATATTGGTTGCGGCGAAGGCAAAGATGCTGTGTTTTTTGCCCGTTGCGGCTATGATGTAAGTGCTTTTGATGTTTCAAAGGCAGGCTTAGAAAAAACTAAGCGGCTTGCCGAAAAGGCACGGGTTGATATCAAAACTTTTCGTGCCGATATATGGGATTATCGATTGGATGAACAATATGACGTTCTGCATTCCAGCGGTGTGTTGCATTACATAAAAAAAGAGCTGCGCGATGAAATCATGACCAATTATAAATCCCATACTAATAAAGATGGTATTGTTGCTTTTCATGCATTTGTCGATAAGCCATTTATTCCGTCCGCGCCGGATGATGCCTATCATCATCTATGGAAATCGGGTGAGCTATTTACTTGTTTTCATGATTGGCACATTGAAAATTGTGCCGAATATGTCTTTGACTGCAATTCGTCCGGCATACCACACCGACATGCGGCCAACCGGTTATATGCGCGAAAGGGACGTCAAAAGAGCGCGGACTATTCCGCGCTCTTTTCATTTGTTTCGTTTGAGTTCTCGGCTAATACTTCTGTTTCCTTTACCACCGTCACCGATGATATGCGCTTTTCCTGCACATTTTCGACTTTAAACGTCAACTGCTCAAACATCACTTCCGGCTGCTCGCCCTCGGCGGGAATGTTGCCCAATTCACCAATCAAAAACCCGCTCAATGTTTCGTATTCCTCGACGGGCAATTGCACACCCAAATGTTCTTGCACATCTTCCAGGTCTGCTGTCCCTTCTATGCGAAACGTGTTTTTATCCACTTCTTCGATATCGGGGCGTTCGTCGGTGTCGTATTCATCTTGAATGTTTCCCACGATTTCCTCGACCAAGTCTTCCATTGTGATAATACCCAATGTTCCGCCGTACTCATCAATGACAATGGCTATATAGTGCCGTTTTTTACGCATTTCTTGGAACAGTTCGTCTGTTTTCTTAGAGTCAGGTACAAAATGCGGTTCACGTATCAGTTTCTTCAAATTAAAAACCTTGCTGCTCTGCTTGGCCATGTAGTGCATAACATCCTTAGAGTGCAGAATGCCCAACACATTATCCAGGCTCTCTTCATATACCGGAATGCGCGAATAGTTTTCCTTGGTCAACACGTCCAACACAGCGGGCAAGTCGGCGTCAAGCGGCAATGCCACCACGTCCATGCGGTGCGTACAAACCTCGCCGGCGGTCAGTTTGTCAAACTCAAAGACGTTTTCTATCATCTCCTGCTCATCTTCTTGAATATGTCCCTGCTCACTGCCCGTTTCCACCATTAGGCGAATTTCTTCCTCGGTGCCGTCTTCCTTGCGGTCGATTTCTTTGATACGCAACAGCCTCAGCACCATCTTTGCCGAGAACGATAGAAATTTGACAAACGGCAAAGCAATGACCGACAGTACACGCAACAACGGCAGAATGCGCAAGGCAAATGGAATGGGGTTTTGTATAGCAATGCGCTTTGGTACGAGTTCACCGAATACGAGCGCAAAAAATGTCAGCAAAACTGTAATAACAGCGAATACGATTGTTTCAATAACCCGCTCTGACAGCGGCAATCCACTCCATAAATTCACCAACGAGTAAGTAAACGCACTCGCCGCATACGCGCCAGAGAAAAAGGCGATGAACGTCACATACAGCTGCACCGTCGCAAAATACAGGCTCGGCTCATCAATGGCATGGAGCAGCCGCTCCGCCTTTTTGTTGCCTGCGTCGACAAGTAGCTTAACCTTATTGCGGTTGGCAGCACTCAACGCGATTTCCATCGCCGACACAATGCCGCTGATGACAATCAACGCAAAAAGAATGGCTATACTACCGGCTATCAAAGCAAAATCACTCCTCATTATGTGTTATTCTTCCACAGTATAGCACATGTTTCAGAAAAATGCTAGTCTAAAATGCAAACCCGGCGCGGAGAATTTCCGCGCCGGGTTTTGCTTCACCTCACTACCACGCTGCCTCCATCTGATTGCCTGCCTCTAACCGTTGTTCCCTATCAGCATGTTCGGCTTGCCAGCTATTCCAATGCAACACCCAAGCCCCCGTCCCGAAGTGATTGAGGATGGCAGATATGCCGTTGATTTTCTCCTCAAATGGATTATCAAGGGCATAGATGGTTTGCCTGCCCAAGCTCTCTGCTATATAGAAGTCACCGCCTCGGTGATGGCGCTCCACGGCCAACATGTGGCGTTCTCGAATAGGCCACCCCTACGTTGGGCGCAACAATAATGCCCGATGCCAACACCATACACAGCATGAGAGCATTCGCCACCCATCTTTTAACAAAAACGGGTCTAGTTTTGGCTTTTTTCGTTCCCTATCACTCCGCTCCTTTCTCAGTAAGTTTACCGGTTGTATCCACTATATCATGGAAATATTTGGCTGTCAATAATTTTTTAGAAGCTTCCTGCACACGGCACTGCCCGCCCACAGCGCAATATTTGCCAACACAATCGCACTGCCTGCCGGAATGCGCGTGACCGCCGTGACAGCAAAGCCAATTACAAAGCACAACAACGACACGCCCGCGGCGAGCCATATCAGACGCGAGAAACGACTGACCCACAGTCGCGCAGTGATGGCGGGGAAGATAATCAAACACGATATCAGCAACGCGCCCATCATGCGCATACCAATAGCAACAATCAAAGCGGCTAATATTGAAAATATGCCGTTGTACCAGCTAATAGCCAGCCCGCGTGTACGGGCGAAGTCAGTGTCATAAGCAATGGCGAAAAATCGCTGATAGCACAGCAAAAATGCTGCCAACACAAAAAGCGATACGCTGATTGTCAGTTCAAAAAATAAGCCGTCATTTATGGCAAACAGTGAGCCAAACAACAAGCTGAAAATTTGCCCGCTTCCCCCTTGCCATAATGCTGTCAGCATAATGCCCAACGCCAACGCACCGGTTGCCGTCATGCCGATGACAATATCGCCGCTGCCGTTTCGTTGACTCATCCACATGATACCAAATGCACCGACGATGACAACAAAAATCGGCACGACTGTGCCGAGAAGCGGATGTTGGCTCCATCCCAGCGCCAGCGTCAATGCTGCGCCAAAAAAACCTATATCACCCAAGGCATGTCCCAGCATCGACAGCCGCCGTAAGACTAAGATGACGCCTATCATTGCCGCAACAACAGACACCAATGCACCGGCAATCAAAGCTCGCTGTGCGAACGGCTCACGCAGTAAATCAAACAGTATGTTCATGCAGCATCCCGTCCTCTATCTTTATCACGCGCTTTGCTACGCGTGCCATGCCACTATGATCGTGCGTCGCCATGCAAATACTTACGTTCATTTCTTGGTTCCACTGCCGCAACAGGGCATACAATTGCGCTGATGTGTCAGCATCTAGCCCATCGGTCGGCTCGTCTAATACAAGCAACTTTGGCTGCGCACACAACGCCCGCGCCAGCCGTACACGCTGCATTTGCCCCCCCGACAAACGGCTTATGGCACGGTGGCGGAGCTGCGCAATACCCAGCATTTCAAGCGATTGCTCGACAACCTCATGATCTTCGCGGCGACAAAATAACCGCCCCTTGCGCTGCCGCCCGCTATGCACCACTTCGTAAACGGTTGCGGGGAAATCGCGCGCGGCGGTGTTGAGTTGCGATAAATAGGAAATTTCAGTCTGTTGGCATTGTAGTTGTATGCTGCCGCGGTACAACAACAAGCCTACCATGGCTTTGAGTAATGTGCTTTTGCCCGCGCCGTTGGCGCCGATAAAAGCAATCATGTTGCCGCAATTTACGTCAAAAGATATACCGCGCAACACATCTTTGCCTTGGTATGCAACAGATACGTCACGCAAACTGCATAGCACGTTACTCATTGTCGGTTAGAGCCTGTGACACATGCTGCAAGTTCTGCCGCATAATATCGGCAAACGACATGCCACGCTCGTCAGCACTCACATTATGTGCCGCGTGAAAGACAAGCATCTGCGTATTCGTTTCGTCCGCCAACGTGTTGGCAACGTGGTTGGCATCGTTTTCTATACCAAATACAACAGTGTGTCCACCATCGCGGATAGCAGTCATGGCGGCAAATACCGTCTGTACACTTGGGTCAGCGTGGTCGTGACAGCTATCGAGTACCGTAACGGCATGCAAATCATACCGTGCGCTAAAATGCGCTGCAGCGTAACGATTGCCAAATACAAGTGTATCGCGCGCACGCCGTTGCATAACACACTGAAATTGCGCGTCCAGTTCGAGCAATACATGCGTGTAGGCACGGCCATTTTCAAAATACATCGCTTGATTGGATGGGTCGGCGACGCTCATTGCCTCAATCATCACTTCCACCATAGCAACGGCATAGGGCAGGTTGAGCCAAATGTGCGGGTCGATTACGTCACCATCAGGCGCGTGCGCGACCAGCGAAATGTGCTCGGCAAGCGCAACAGCTTGAACATCACCACGCATCGATGTCAACATGGACTGCACCCACGGTTCGCCAAAATGACTGGTATAGACGAACAAATCGGCGTTCTGAACCGCCAAAATATCACGCGGCGATGGGTCAAAGCCGTGACATTTTGTACCAGCCGGCAAAAGGAGCTGCACATCGGCTAAATCGCCCGCGACTTGCCGCGCAAAGTCATATGCCACAAAATTTCCGGCAATGACAGCAAGCCGCTCAGCGTTCCTGCTCATGGCAGGTGCGGCATTCTCTCCCGCCCCATAGCTTGGCGCACAGGCGGCAAAAGATAGCAAAGCAGCAAAAATAACGGCAAGTCGTTTGGCGTAACGCATAACGGTGTCTCCAATCATGTTAAGGTGCCTGTATTATAACCATATGTTGAGCTGCTCTAAACCCTTGGATAGCACTTACCTTGTCAGATTCCTAATATTGTCTCTTCGTATCTCTATAAATTTTTCTATCATTTTAAATTGCGCCGCTGTTGGATTTTGAGATATGTAAATATGCCACGAGCAAGCACCATATTTCTTTCCTATCACTTCAAATAATACTGTAAGCAGTTACTTTCTTCCCTTTATAACTGCATTTGTAGGCATTTTTAGAAAATCAATAGGGCTTCATCTTTAAATCTCTTGAAAATTTAAACAAATCCGCCATGCCTTATACATCTTTCAAATCCTCCGCGCTGTCGCCCTTTACACCTTGGCACAACTCTTCATACATCATGCACACGGCCACCGTCGAAACCGGCGCAAGCAGTGCTGTAACTGCCATTTGCAGTGGCAATCCGCCGGCAAAGAGCGCACCGAAGCTGGTTGCCGCAGCTTGCAACATGATGAGCCATAAGCCCATTGTAATCACCAAGCCCGGCCTACGCCTAAATAATTGCCACGTCCGCGGAATGGCGCGACGCCAGCCTTTTTCCTCGCATAGTACAATGGGGAAAAACATCGCGATTGCCGCATAGCCCACAATGGCGATAAACGCGACGGCAAAGACACCCAAACTCGCAAACGCCGGCAAAAACAAGGCCAATATACCCACCGCTAGCGACGGCACAAAAACCAACACCAGTAATACCACATTTTGCAATAACGCCGTAACGTACCATTTCGGCGTGTACTTGATTTCACTGTAAATGGCTTGCGTCGGCTCTTGCAAATCTTTTTTATGCATGATAGTCATGGCTATGCGCGTTATACCGCCGACGACAAAGGCGTTCAGCAATAATCCAACTGTTGCCAAATACACCAACCACAGCAGCAACGAGGGCATGACATCTTGCATAAGCACACGCATAGCGCTAATAGCTTGGACCGAATTTTCACCGTTGACGTTCTGCCAAAACGCCGCCAATGGCGCGCGCATGGGCTGAAACAACAGCATTTGCCCTAACGTGGCAAACGTACTGAAAATCAGCGGAAATATGAGTAGCCGCCAAAAATGATGCCTGTACAGCCGAAAGGCGGCAACAACAAGCATGCCGGCACTAACCCGCCGAAACATCATGCTGCTTCACCGCACCGGATGAGAATCAACGGCGTTAGTTCATCATTTTGCCCGGCGGGATTATCCTTAATAATGGCACATAAGTCAGCGTCAGACAACGCCATAGACGGCGACTTACCAAAAATGGTCACCGTCAAATCATTGGCGTCGACCAGCATCACAGGTACGCCCAATATTGCCTCGACCTCGGCACAAACTTTATCGGGCTCGCGCGGGTTCAGCAACGCCATTTCACGATAAGCAGCAAAATCCGACTGTGGATATAGGCCATCAATACCGTCAATGCCATGACCGGCAATTTTGTAAAACAATCCGCGCTTTCCAAACAATTTTCCAGCAGCTGAACAAATAGTCGCCCACAAAATGCGCGGCAATCCCGCCAAATCAATGGCGAGCTGCATCTTGGGCGGTTCACTCACGCCGGGGCCGTGTTTGTTGCTTGATGCAAAGCGTGCCAACAGCTTCGCCCAAAAACCGATTTTGATGTCTTTGCGCTCAACAACATTGTTCTGGCACATGGAGATAATCTTCTCTGAAATAGACAGCATATCACCATCCTGTAAAAGGGGTGCGATGTAGTGCTCGACCAACTCGATATATGACTCACCGCGCTCGACAAAATGCGTCTGTACAGCAAGACGTTGATACGTCACACCGTCATGTACAACGTCACACCGCTCGTAATAGGCAATACCGTTTTCTTCTCGACGGCTCTCAGGATTGTTACGTGAATCTGACATGGTAAATCCTCCATTTTTTCCATTATACCTCTCACGCACAAAAAAATCAAGGCAAAGTTGAGCTTACGGTTGTGATGATGGTAAATTTGTGTTATACTATCACAAAATAGCAAAAAGCATCAGATTGGAGATTTTGTTATGAAAAAGCGTAAAATTGTTATGGTCGGCTGCGGCTATGTCGGCGCTACATCAATCTTTTCCATGATGTCGAGCGGCGTATGCAACCACATTGCCGTTATTGACTACAACCGAGAAAAGGCAGAGGGCGATGTCATGGATATGAACGACGGCATCAGCTTTCTGCGTCCGACAACGCTGACAGTGAGCGATTACGCCGACTGCCGCGATACTGACATCATTGTCATCACCGCCGGTGCGGCGCAACAACAGGGGCAAACGCGCAATGACCTGCTTGCCGCCAACATTAAAATTTTTCGCTCCATTCTCGACCAAGTGATGCCCAATCTCGGCGACAACACCGTCATTTTAGTCGTCACCAACCCCGTTGATGTGTTGACACACTTCACACGCCAATACACCGGCTTGCCTGCCAACCGTGTTCTTGGCTCCGGCACGGTGCTTGATACCGCGCGACTTAAATATGAAACTGCACAGCACACCGGCGTTGACGCGCGAGATGTTCACACTTTCGTCATCGGCGAACATGGCGATACATCTGTTGCGGCATTTAGCTCCACTCATATCGCAGGGTTGAGTTTGCAGGAATATTGCAGCCAATGCCAAGCCTGCAACGTCAACTTAACCATCGGACTGGAAAATCACGTACGCAACGCAGCCTATGAAATTATTAACAAAAAAGGCGCGACCTTCTACGCCGTCGCGCTGACTGTCAACCGCATCGTCGAGGCAATTTTGAACGATCAAAAGGCCATTTTGACGGTGAGTACGCACCTTAACGGACAGTACAATTTGCATGATATCTGTTTGAGCTTACCGTGTGTAGTCGGCGCAAAAGGTGTAGAACGTGTACTGACGCCGCCGCTAAATGATGAAGAAACACAGGCGTTACACGCCAGTGCAAAAGCGATACGGGATAACTTAGAGGCTATCCAATAACTCCAGCACCCGCTGATATACCCAACTGGCGTTGCCTTGAAATTTCTTAACAACGCGTTTTGCTTGCTTTAAGTCGCCAACAGCCATCGTCAAATCAAACATCGGTATGTCGTTGTCATTCAGCCGCAAGGCCACCGAATATTTTCCGCCATGTTCGATAATTTTAACATCCAATGCCGCTTGCAATGTCCGCCGTTCAAGCAATTGCAATGCTACTCTGTCACATTCGTCACGCATAGCGGCAGGCAGCGTTTTCAGCATAGCACCGACGGCCTCACGGCCATGTTGTGTAATAGCAAATCCGCCTTCAATTTCTTCCAGCTGTCCCGCATCAACAAGCTGCCCTGTTGCTGCGGCGAAGAGGAAATAATCAGTGTCTTCTTGAATGAATACAAGTTGTTGCAGATCATCAAGACTCGCGTTGTTGAGTTTGTCCAGTGCGTAGAGGATGAGTATTTTCATTGATAATTCATCGCCGGAAAAACCTAGTTGCATAGTTTAAGCTCCTGTTTCTGGAATGCTTATTTTGCGCGATTGCACGGTCTTGTATTTTCCTGTTGTTTTAGCCAAAAACGTATACCTCTATTTGCGTAAGGTTCGTCCTTAAATCTCGGTATAATATGTAAATGAGCATATGAAACTGTCTGACCAGCAATTGGTCCAACATTCCAACCTAAATTATATCCGTCAGGTTTATATTTTTTATCAAGATAGTGTTTGACCGTATCTATCATCTTTTTGGTAGCAAGCCATTCCTGCTCAGATAAATCAAAAGGTGTTTCTATGTGGGATTTTGGTATAATAACATAAGAACCTACTAATACCTTGTCATACACATTGCCGTTATCGTCAGTTGAAGGAACGGCACAAACAAATTCGTTTTCAAACTTAATATTATCATTCATTTGACCTTTATCTCCTGTGCCCATGATATTATAAGTCCTCTACATCCCCGCTATCTCTTGAAATAAGCGCACATGTGAGCCGCGCGCATTATAAAACACCGGCGGCTGTCCCAGCGGTGCGCGCACTTCAATTTCACCGCCGTTGAACTCTTGCCCTGTCCAAATGTAAACCCAGTTTCCCTCGGGCAAAATCAGCCGGCGCTTAATGACTTTTGGCTCCATGACAGGCGCAACAAACAACTCACTCCCCAACATGTAAGCATCTTTATTTTTCATCAGCGCTTTATTATCAGGATATGCCAAGGCAAGTGAGCGCATAATCGGCAAACCGTTTGCCGTATTTTCGCGAATGCAGTTGCGTAGGTACGGCGCCATTGCAGCATGTACACGTGTCAAACGCGCCATAATTTCGCCGGTTTCAGCATCGGTACCAAACTCCCAGTGCTCCCCTTCAATATGGCAGAACCGCATAACCGGCGTAAAGCAGGCAAATTCGCCCCAACGAATCATCAACTCTTTGGAACGCTTCGCCATCGTCGAGCGTGTGCCACCAATTGGCGCATGCGCCACGCCCATGCCCGACCACCCCAACGACAATGCCGCCGTCAACGCCGACGGCAACCCGTCAACACGACCCCAACCCGTCGAATGTTCTCCCGTTTCCACCATAGGCGCACAACCACCTACACCCGCGCCGCCGGCATGGACATAGAAAACGGCTTCTGCCTCACGGCTGTACTCTCGCACCACTTCTTGGTTGAGTTTCGCCCATAGCAGCGGCCATTGGTTGTGCACAGCAATGGGACTTTGGCGTGAATGCAATACTACATCAGGCGGGAAAAAGCCGCCTAAATCGGCAAAATAGCCGTCAAACCCGAGCGCGAGGACATTATTCTTAATGATATGTTTAAACCACTCGACGGCCTCGGGATTGGTCAAATCCAAATGTCCTGCCATAAAGCCGCCCATATCGTGGATGGCGACACCGCCTTCAGGCTTGCGCATGAGATAGCCTTTCATAGACGCCTCGGAAAACAACCGTCCTTCAATACTAAAATGCGGGTTAATATATGCCATTGTCTTGATGCCTTGCGAAGTGAATTGCTTGATGAGTTCGGGCAACAACGGGTACATTTCTTGATTCCATACCCAGTCATAAAAAGGTTGCTGCGTGTCGGTATCCTGCCGCAGCCCCGTCCAATCACGGATGCAAAGTGTACCAATAACGGCATTGGCGTTAACTGCCTTTTCGATTTGTGACAACATGCTTTGCAGTCCGCCACCGATATCCATCCATGCGCCGGTATAACACCACTGCGGCAACAGCGGCTGCCGCCCCGTGGTGCGTGTCAACGCTTTAAGCGCGTGTTGCGGCGACTCGGCCGCGCCGGTGACAATTGCCGCAGGCGTACCCCATGTTTCCACGGTCAAATGTCGCGCACCGGTAAAATCAAACGCCGCATAACCTTTGGTGTCAATATGCACAAATACTGAATCTTCAGTGACAAAAGTGCTTTGCGGGTAACTGCCTGTACCACGATCGCCCGGCACGCTGACTTCCGGTAGTTGTCCATGCGGCAAGCGCTCCTCACGCAGCCACAATGAAATAGCCTTGTTACGCAAATCTCCATGCTTGTATTGTGCGCCACCGCCATAAACAGCAATACCAGGGCGGCACGGGAAACGAAACCAAAATTGATTATACCGATTGCCGGCGCGATGCGGACGCAAAACAACGCTATCATCCACCTCTTCAACGCTAAACGTGATAGAAAACTCGTTGTCGGCAAACCGAATGGTCTTTCGTGCTGCATCGTGCTGTGCATACGGCAAGCCTGTTTTGCCTTTAACCTTATTTTTAAGTTGCCAGCCATCGCTGTACCCCTTAATTTTCTGCGCGCCGGCTGCCGCTGTGATAAACGGATTATCGGGCGCATGGTCAATCACTACCCTGTCGTTGTGTAGGATACGCAAGATATTTCCGCGATTTTCGATTGTCAGCATATAAATTACCTCTATGTATCGTAAGCGTGATACCCTCATCACACCGTGTTCAGCACTAACTGTAAACTTTCCGCGCGATGAAACACCGCGCCCTGCCTATCAAGACAACTGCAACAACACGCTCCGCACCGTTTCTGTTGCCAAATTGTCGGGCGTGATATAGCGCCTGGCTGTTTGCGCGTCCATCCCCGCCTCAACTGCCGTAGTGAGCAACCGCACCGCATGACATGCGCCGTCGCCCATTAAATGCGCACCGATGAGCCGGTTGGTGTTGCTATCCTTTATGATGGTGACATGCCCGTTACCGGCAAAGCGTTGCGAGTCGGCATACGACAACGGCAATGTTGCCAATCGCGGCTCAATGTCTTTTTTTACAGCCGTCTCCATGGTATAGCCGACACTCGCCATCTCCCCCAGCGCCTCCATAAACGTTGGAATAGCGTGATAACGCACCTGTGCCGGCGTACCACACATATTGGCAACGGCAACTTCTGCTTCGCGATACGCCGTTTGTGCAGTATAGGTCTTGCCGTTGCAATCGCCTGCGGCATAAACAGCAGGCACACTGGTGCGCGCGCGCGCATCGGTCACAATCGCACCCTCACTTCGGTGCAATCCAATGCTGGATAGTCCGATACCGCGCGTAACGGGCAATCTATACCGACAAAACAGCACGCGCTCACACTCATAACGCACAGCACCGTCAGGCGTGTCAAAAAGCGCAAAGCCGAAACCGACATCGGTCAGCTTTGCTTGTGTGATAATAGTGACGCCCATAGCTTGTAAATGCCGCATTAAGTTCTCGGTCGTTGTTTGGTCCAATACATCAGCACACGTGATGCGACTGTCGAGCATGGTGACTTTACAACCACCCGCGCTGAGCAATGCCGCCCATTGCAACGACGGAATATTGGTGCCGACAATCAAAATTGAGGACGGCAGCGCGCCCTGTAACAACGGCTGACCGCTGGTCAGCAGCGTGCCGTATTCGATGGCATTCATTGCTGACGGCAAATGCGCAATGGCAGGCAATGAGCCTGTCGAAAGCAAAATACGTTTGGCACGCACAACATCACCCTCGCCGCGTAAAACAAAACTCTCTTGCGTGGGCGTGTCAAATCCCGCTGACATGCCTCGAAGTTCAACACCTAAACGTTCAAGTGTTTTCTGCTGTTGATCGCGCATAAGGTCAATGTTCTGCCGTACGCGGTTCATCGCACCCGCCAAATCATACTGCTGCGCACGGTCGAGCGTACGCGCTTGAAACAATGTTAAATCGCGCAGCAACGCACCCATCGGCACAGAACCAGCCCTGAAAGTATTGCCGCCTAACTGCGCCTTCTCCAACAAAATGGTAGACATGCCCGCCGACGCGGCCGCTTCCGCCGCTTTACAGCCGGCCGCGCCGCCGCCTACGATTGCTAAATCATAAACCATGCTTGAACACACTCCCATTTTGCTGTATACTTACCCTATCAAAGGGGGAATTATCATGAAAATTTTAATGATCGGCGGCACGGGCATCATCAGCACTGCTGTCACTGAATTGCTTGTGACACAAGGATATGATGTCACGCTTGTCCATCGCAATGGCCGTGTGCCAAATGTGCGAAACATTCTATGCCCCGTCGAGCAATTGTCCGAACATCTCGGCAATGAAACATTTGACGTCGCTATCAATTGGATTTGCTATACGCCAGAAGACATGACGCGTGACCTTGCGCAGTTCACAGGCCGCGTGGCGCAATATATCTTTATCAGTTCAACGGTCGTGTATGACCGTCCGACACAGCCGTTGCTCGTACGTGAAGATGCACCGCATGTGACAAGAGGCTGGCCATATGCTATGCAAAAATCCGCTTGTGAGCGCATGTTGCAAGAACAATGCTTGCTGCCGTACACCATCGTACGCCCATCACATACCTATGGACGCGGCAAACTCCCTGCACCTATGGCACAAACCAAACAATATTGGAGCATTGCTGACCGATTGTTACGCCGAAAGCCTTTCATCGTGCCGGGCGACGGCACATCAGTATGGACATTAACGCACAGCACCGATTTCGCGCGCGGCTTGTTGCCATTGCTCGGCAACAAACAAGCACTTTGGCAAGACTATCATCTCACGTCATCCGAATGGTTAACATGGCGGCAAATTCTCGACATTACGGCCAAAGCATTGGGTGTCGAGGCAATCACTGTGCCGATGTGCAGCGTTGAAATTGAACAACAATTGCCGCAATACCAATACACATTGACCTGCGACAAAGCGTTCAGCGCACTCTTCGACAACAGTAAGCGGTTGGCTCTTAATGCGTCAGCAGATGCAGTTATACCATTTGCTGAAGGGATACGCCGCGAACTGGCGTATTATGATGCACATCCTGAATGCCGCACGGTCGACAATGCATACAATGCAGCATTGGACTCGCTCTTGTAGAGGCGAATGATCTTGCCCGCCACCGTCCCCTACCGACCATTCTACACCAATTAACATATTATGTAAAGGGCTAATACGCATATTCTCGACAAAAATTTGTATGCAATAAAAAAGCGGGCGACAAAATGCCGCCCCTGAAAACTTAGACTAAAACCGCCTCTTTCGCCCATACTGCCGCTGTTGCCGCGTCGTCGGCGTAACCATCTGCGCCGATTTCTTTACAAAATGCTTCATTGACCGGCGCACCACCTACCATGACTTTAACATTATTACGCAGGCCGCTGTTGCGCAATAGTTCCATCGCCTCAGTCATAGCAGGCATAGTCGTGGTCAACAGTGCCGACATACACAACAAATTGGGTTTACGCTCACGCACGGCATCACAAAACGCCTGCGCCTCAACATCCACACCGAGATCAACGACTTCAAACCCCTTGCCTTCCAGCATAATTTTTAAGATATTTTTACCAATGTCGTGCCTGTCACCGCGTACCGTACCGATAACGGCAACGCCCAGCGCGTTTGCCTCATCGTTGAGATAGGGTTTGAGCATTGCCGTCGCTGTATTCATCACCCGCGCTGCAAGCATGACTTCCGGAATATACATCTCATTGCGCGCGAATGCACCGGCAACCACATCCATGCCTTTGAGCAATCCGTTCTGCAAGATGTCTGATGCCGCAATACCCTCCGCCAGAGCTGTTTCAACCAACGGTGTGATGTCATTGCGTTTGCCGCTGATAACGCAGTCGGCGAGTTGTTGCAAGATGTTTTCCATAGCTTTTTACCTCTTTTCGTATTGATGGTTTTTACTGTTTCAATAATTTCAAACATAATAGCTCCTGATATAAACATTCAAAATATAAAATTTGTTTGATATTGCTTGCCGAGCAGTTAGCACGTCGGCTTGCCTATTTTCGACTACTCTCTATTCGTGCTTTCTTCTCTAACTCAATCATTTCAGAATTGCATTTCAACATTTCGGGAATTACATCCTCGATTTTCGGTTTGTGTTCCTTTTGATATGCCAAAGTCGTGATTTCAGACATTCGAATTTCCTCCTGCAAACACTATTCACCGCTGTCGATGGCGTGTTTTCTCATTTCCATCAACTTTTTCGCGCATTCCACCGCCTCGGCGTTTGGTCCGGTGAAACCTATTGGAGTTTGACAAAGATCATCGTACTCACGGTTGAATATTATTCTTTGACGAGAACATCCAGCATCTGTATTGTGTCTGGGGCAACATTCATCGCAATTATGAGCGTTCGCCCAAGCAATTTTTTTCATTTGTTCGTCAATCGGAAAACCATCAATTTCCTTAGCGAACTCATCCGGCATCCAAACTGTCCACGGTTCAGGGTATCCGGCAGGATGACTACTGCTGCCGAAGTAGAAATAGCATACTGTCACGCCTTTATATGTAGCCTTACAATCGTTTATACTTCCTTCGATAGTCATACCGATTGAAGCCAAATACTGCACAAAGATGAGTGCGTTTTTCTGTGTATCGCCAGTGAAATTTTCATTGATGTAATCTATGAATTGAGTATTATGTTCTGACATTTCATTTCTCCTCTATGTTCAAAATATAAATTCTCTACCTCGATTTACGACACTTCAATCTCCGCCAAATACTGCCCCCCATATTGAGCGATATGCTCTTTCCGTCCCGCCAAATTCTTGCCCAATAATAAGTCAAACACATTCGCCATTGCCTCTGCCTCTTCCGGCATGACGCGAATCAATCGCCGTGTAGCAGGATTCATTGTCGTTAAATTCATCATGTCCGGCTCATTTTCGCCCAAACCTTTGGAGCGCTGAATCGTATACTTCTGGTTGCCGATATCTTTTAATATTTCGGTCAAGTCCTCATCACTGTATGCAAACAGCGTCTTGTCCTTGGTGTTAATTTCAAACAGCGGACTCAGTGCAATATAAACCAACCCCTCGTTAATCAGCGTCGGCACAAGGCGGTACAGCATGGCAAGCACCATCGTACGAATGTGGAATCCATCAACATCGGCATCGGTGCAGATAATCACTTTGCCCCACCGCAACGCACCCAAATCAAAGGTGGGCAGGTCTTTTTGCTTGCTTTTGATTTCGACACCGCAGCCCAATACTTTGAGCAGATCGGTAATAATCTCACTCTTAAAAATTTTAGCATAGTCTTCTTTCAGACAGTTCAAAATCTTACCGCGAATGGGCATAATTGCTTGAAAGTCAGCATCACGCGCCATTTTACAAGCGCCCAATGCACTGTCACCCTCGACAATGTACAGCTCACGCTGCGACACATCCCGGCTACGACAATCGACAAATTTTTGCACACGGTTTTGAATATCCAGCCCGCCCGACAGTTTCTTTTTGATGCCCAGCCGTGTTTCTTCGGCACGCTCACGACTGCGTTTGTTAATCAGCACTTGGTCAGCGATACGTAATGCGTCCTGCTTGTTTTCCAGGCAGTAAATCTCCCAATTTTGTTTGAGGAAATCAGTCATCGCCTCTTGGATGAACTTATTGTTGATGGCCTTTTTGGTTTGGTTTTCGTAAGAAGTTGCCGTTGAAAAATTGTTACTGACGAAAACAAGGCAGTCGGCAACATCTTGGAAAGTGATTTTTGACTCATTTTTAGTGTATTTTCCCTCTTGCTTGCAAAATCCGTCTAACGCCGACACGAACGCCGAACGCAATGCCTTGTCGGGCGAACCGCCATGCGCCAGCCATGAAGAATTGTGGTAATGTTCGATATGGCTAATGGTTTGCGAAAAGCAGAATGCACAGGAGAGTTTGACCTTGTATTCCGGCTTGTCGGCACGGTCACGGCCTTTGCGTTCAGTTTGCCAGAACGAGATGGGATTGAGTTTTTCGCCCGGTTCTTCATCCGTTTGTCCCACCAGTTCAGCAATATAGTCAGCAATGCCGTTGGTGTAAATGAAATCGGTCGTTTCAAATTTGCCGCCTACTTGGTTGCGAAAGCGAAATGTCACGCCGCTGTTGACAACAGCTTGGCGTTTGAGCATATCAGCAAAATACTCAGCAGAGACGGCGATGTCGGTAAAGACGTCGAGATCGGGTTTCCAGCGGATTCGTGTGCCGGTTTTCTTGCGTTCCAGCGGCTTGCTTTGCAACCCGCCAACATTTTCGCCGCGTTCAAAACGCAACGTGTACTCCTGCATATCGCGCCAAACGGTAACATCCATATATTCCGACGCATACTGTGTAGCACAAGAGCCTAAACCGTTGAGTCCCAGCGAATATTCATAGCTGCCGCCCTCGGCATTGTGATACTTTCCCCCGGCGTAGAGTTCACAAAAGACAAGTTCCCAGTTATAACGCCCCTCTTTTTCATTGTAGTCGACAGGGCAACCACTACCGGCATCTTCAACCTCAATGGAGTGGTCTTCAAAGCGTGTAACAGCAATGACTTTGCCGCGACCCTCGCGTGCCTCGTCAATGGAGTTCGATAAAATCTCAAAAACGGCGTGCTGACAACCTTCCAGCCCATCTGAGCCGAAAATAACGCCGGGACGTTTGCGAACACGCTCGGCACCTTTGAGTGCCGATATGGCTTGATTGTCATAAGTTTGTTTGCTCATAGATAACTCCTTGTAAAGTGAACCGCAAGCGTTGCAACGACAACGGCGGCGGTAATAATGGGCAAAGTTTTGCCGAATGGTGCTTGAGGGTATTTATTGCGCCCGACGTACGCTACAATCAGTCCGCTAACAAGCGGCAAAGCCATGAGTATAAGCTTAAAAACCCCACCCCGCGCAAAAATCTACATAAAATCTACATCAGCAACAGCAATCCCGCGATTAAGTTCGATAAGGAAAAAAATTATCACAGGCACAGCAAAGGGGAACTGCCGCCAAAATGCGGACTCGGGGCGGGTGAACTTCCTGCCATAGAACATTGCAGTGAGAACGTGAAATGCAAGCATTAAAAGAATAAATATTATAGTCGCGCCGTACCACTCCAAGCCAAAACCAAAACCCAACGCAAGAGTAAGCATCCCTGCCGCAAAATAAAATGCAATCCCCAAAACAAGTTGAACCGCCCAAATCGAAAGGGCGTAGCCGATATTCCATAACTTGAATTTCATGGCACACACCTCCCTATTATAGTGCCAGTATACCAAATCTCACAGCAAAAGACAAGCCTTGTCTTGACATACATTTCTATCTCTTGTACAATGGTTATAAAAGAGGTGCTGGTATGAAAAAAATGGCTTTATTTTTGGGTGTGCTGCTATTATTTTGTTTGGTCGTTGGGTGTTCGTCGAACGCGGGCGATGATGCAAATCTGCCGATACCCACGGAAACACCGCAAGAAACATCAAACGAAATACTGTTACCCACGCCCTCGCCATCAATCGAACCTGAGCAAACACCTGAGCTGCCCCCACAAACACCGCATCCGATTACTTCAAGTGAAGGAACAGAGTCACTTTTGCTGTCTTATGATTCATTTGTCGAATTTGCCGACCCCCGTGCAGATAGTGCACAACCAGATATAAATCCGACTGTCATCGCAACAAGTTCAACCGTCAGTATGTTTAGGTATATTGAAATTTTATTTACCCATGACGATTACGTTCGACTCTATGATGCCGGTACATTATATACACTCGATTACCTCACGCCCGAAACACCCTTTGTCGTCCATGGCATTCCGTGGAGCACAATCCCTCAAAGAGGAATTTCCTTTGTTGACGAGAGCGGCATTGCTCGATATTTTACTGTATCTTTGAGCGGTTACGACGGTGCCATTGTACTTGTTGAGTTTTGGAATCCCGAAGATTAACATGAAACAGAATACTTTAAATATCACAATCCCGCAAGCAACACAACTCCTGCGCGCGCAACAAGTTGTCGCATTTCCGACCGAAACCGTCTACGGCTTAGGTGCTGATGCAACTTCCGACATTGCTGTCGGCAAAATTTTCGCCGCCAAGGGCAGACCCGGCGACAATCCGCTGATTGTGCATATCGCCGACGAATCGCAGCTGCCGACAGTTGCCGTGGCCATTCCCGACGTTGCGCGGCAATTGATGGCGGCATTTTGGCCGGGCGCGTTGACGATTATTTTGCCCAAGCACGATAGCTTGTCTTCGCTTGTAACAGCAGGTTTACAAACGGTTGGCGTGCGCATTCCATCACACCCTATCGCGCTTGAATTGCTGCGCGAAACGGGGTTGCCGCTTGCCGCGCCGAGTGCTAATATATCGGGCAAACCCAGCCCTACAACGGCACAACACGTTGCTGATGATTTTGGTGATACCATTGCAGGCATTGTTGACGGCGGCAGTTGTCAAGTCGGGTTAGAATCTACTGTCATCGACTGCACCGCAAGCGTTCCCACGATTCTGCGCCCCGGCGGCGTAACACGGGCGGCGATTGAGGCGGTAATTGGGCGCGTGGAAGTTTCCGGCGACACAGCAAATGTACCAAAGTCGCCCGGCATGAAGTATAAACACTATGCACCACAAGCACCAATGACCATCGTGCAAGGTGATGTGGCGTTTTTTGAACGCATGGTTGCCAACGCAAGGTGCGACGGCAAACGTGTCGGTTTATTACAAGCCAACGACTATGTTATCACCGAACTGGCGCAGAATTTATACGCAATTTTGCGTGCATTTGATGAGCAGGAATTAGACGCGATTTATTGCCAAAGTTTTTCACAAGACGATCTAGGTGAAGCGGTTATGAATCGGTTGCTGAAAGCAGCTGACGGGCGTATCATCTATCAAGGTCTGGGCCAATGAAAACAATATTGACCGAACGATGTGCGTTGATTCCATTGAGTGAAGTTGATTTTGAAGAACTAACGCCCTTGGCAATAAGCCAAGACGCGCGGCAATATCTAGGCGGCGTTCGTCCCTTGGAAACAGCCCTAAACGGGTGGCGAAAGTCAATACAGGAGGCAAACGAATATCCGTTTACTGTACGATTGCGAGAATCGAATACTGCCATTGGACTTGTGATGATTGCCCCACACCATAATCCAGCAGACATGGAAGTCTCATTCCTGTTTATGCCAGCGTACTGGGGACACGGTTACGCAAAGGAAACAGTAAAGTCATTGCTTGCATTTTGTGGGCAGGAATTGAGGCTAAATCGCGTTGTTTCGGAAACACAAACGGAAAATATGCGCTCACGACGGTTGCTTGAATCGCTAGGGTATGTTGTTGAAGATGAAATAGATCGGTTCGGCAAAAAACAAAACATATACTCAATAATCATCTAAAAAATGCACAACTTCGCCATCTTTCCTTTTATACGAAATAATCGACCCCAAATGCACATTTTCCACACTGTTAAAAATATTACACTCCACATCGGGGTTGGTTTTCTTTAATTCTTGAATCAACTGCTTAATTTCTGTGCGCTTGGAAAACATTGCGCCGTCAAGACTGCACGAGTCGGTCAATCGGCAAGCGCACTGCAAAAAATGCAAATCGTGATAGCGCTGAAAGTGCTTGATATCGCGCTCGCGCACCAAATACATCGGGCGAATCAGCTCCATGTCCTCAAAATTTTTGCTTTTCAGCTTGGGCATCATAGTCTGCACCTGTGAGCCGTAGAGCATACCCATTAAGATGGTTTCAATCACATCGTCATAATGATGTCCCAGCGCGATTTTGTTGCAACCGCGATTTTGCGCCTCGGCGTACAAATGCCCGCGCCGCATCCGCGCACACAAATAGCACGGCGATTTTTCAACATTTGCTACACTATCGAAAATATCGGTTTCAAACACTTCTATCGGCACGCCTAAATTGGCGGCATTGCGTTCAATCAAGGCGCGGTTTTCAGGCGCATAACCGGGATCCATGACTAAAAACGTCAGCGAAAACGACACTTGGCGATGGCGTTGCAGCTCTTGCAGCAATTTCGCCATCAGCATGGAATCTTTGCCTCCCGAAATGCAGACGGCAATGTGGTCGCCCTCTTGCACAAGCTGATATGCCTTGATTGCCTTGGTGAACTTACTGAAAATCTGCTTATGAAATTTTTTGCGGATACTTTCCTCGATCTTGACACGATTATCCACCTGTACACGCGATAACACCCATTGCGCATAGCCGCCCTCTAAATGCACGGCGTTGTAACCCTTTTCGCGCCACTCCTCGGCAATTTTTGCGCTAATTTCACCACGCCGACAATATAAAATGTAAGGGATGTTGTCGCCAACGTCCCGTTTCGGCGGCAAATCATCATGAATCTCTTTGACGTCAACCATAATATAACCGTCACGCGGCAATGCGTTAAGCTGTTCGGCGGTGATAGTATCCATAATGCGCTCCTTTGAACAAAAAAAGGGCGGCAGATTTGCCGCCCAATAGCGATAAAATTAACGTTTGCTGAACTGCGGTGCGCGGCGTGCGGCTTTAAGACCGTACTTCTTGCGCTCTTTCATACGCGGGTCGCGGGTGAGGAAACCGGCTTGTTTGAGAATGGCACGATACTCATCATTCACCAGCAACAGCGCACGGCTGACACCGTGGCGGATGGCACCTGCTTGACCCGTTACACCGCCGCCAACGACGGTAATACGCAAGTCAACGCGACCGACTGTGCTGGTAGCCAACAACGGTTGGCGCACAATCATTTTCAAGGTTTCTAAACCAAAATAATCGTCGATATCACGACCGTTAATGGTAATTTCGCCCGTGCCGTTCGGGAATAAATGAACACGTGCGACCGACGACTTGCGTCGTCCCGTGCCGTAGAAATACGGTTTCTTGCTTTGATACATTATTTAGCACCTCCTGCGTAGAGTACGGGTTGTTGTGCTTCGTGGGTATGCGTTGCATCCGCGAAGATACGCAAGCGCGTTAACGCCTTATGCGACAACGCATTGCGCGGCATCATGCCTTTGACGGCCAAACGCATTGCCAGCGGTGAATTTTTTTCCATCAGCAGACGATATTTCGTTGCTTTCAGACCGCCAACGTAACCGCTGTGACGGTAGTAGATTTTTTGCTCGGGCTTTTTGCCGGTCAAAACGGCTTGCGATGCGTTGATGATGATTACAAAATCGCCAACGTCTACGTGCGGGGTGTATTCCGGCTTATGTTTGCCGCGCAGCAGTGTTGCCGCTTTGGCCGCGGTGTGCCCCAGCGAAACGCCGGCCGCATCAAGAATCAGCCATTCACGCGTGACGTTCTCTTTTCTTGCCATGGTCGTGCTCATTGCGAGAGCCTCCTCAATTTGTTTGTTATTTTTTTATGCTTGCGTAGCATATCACAAATGCCCTATGCTTGTCAAGTGTTTTTGATATATCTTTTGCAAAGTCGTTTATGCTCGTTAAATCTCTTATATACTCTTGTTTTCGTTTGTGAAATTTTGCTTTTATCATTCAACATTCCGCCCCATTCAATTGTATTATAAGCAAGGGAGGTGATTCTTTGTTGTTTACCATGACCGTCAACGGCGAAGAGCGTGGTCTCCGCCTCAACGGCTGCAATTTGTTGTGTACAGACAAAGAGGCAATCTATCGTCGTCATGTACAGACCGTCTATCGCGTGTGTTTCACTTATTATGAAGAATGCGCCGGATACGGAGGGCATGGTGTCGGAGACGTTTTGCAAAATGCTGCAATCGAGCGCAATATTCGAGAGCGAAACGCATGAGAAATCTTGATTTTTGGGCGATTGCGTGGTATACTCATGGCGTGGATAGCGACATTAGCTATACCATGAACGGCTACACTAACGAATGTGCCAAGTTTATATTTTGAATATGAGGAAACCGAAAAAAGGAGAAACATAAATGTCTGAAAAAAAGATTATGTCCATATCTAATAAGGACTTAAAAGAAATGAAAAGCAAGCCTAAAATCGAGGATGTAATTTCCGAGTGTTTTGGCGGCGAAATGAAAGAAATAGCACTGGATTTTGTCGATTATTTACGGACGAATAAAATGTCACCAACAGTTATTTCAATAACTTCATGGAAATCCAGTTGTAAAGGCAAAGTTATTTGTTATGTGAATTTTGATAAAGGAAAATTACTTATAATTCCCCACTTGAATCATTTGAACACATATAGAGAAACAGCTGAAAAAGAAGAATTGGGTAGCGTGCTTCAGAATAATCTTTTCCGTTGTGAGGATTGCAATTACTGCATGAAGAAATATCCCGATTGCGAACCGGGTAGAACCATAACGATACTTGGAAAACAATTCAATAATATATGCAATGGACGAGCGCCGGTGGGCATATACAATCCCTGTGAAGAAGATGTTGTTCATATAAAGAGGTTATTAGACTTAGAGAAGAACGCCCGAAAGGAAAGTAAATCACAATCCATTTACTTTGCGAACTATAACGATTCATAAAACCACAAATTGATATTCAAAATAAGCAGAAACTGCGCGACAAACTAACAACCAAATCAAGCCGTGAGTAGGCATATTTTCAACTACAAGCCCTACCCTATGGGGCTTTTGCCATGCCTATAATACGAATATCGGGGAAATTGTAAAAATGCCCTTGACAAATTGCTCATGGTTATGCCAGCCAAAATGTTGTGCTTTACGGTCAGCCCGAGGAGAGCCGAACCGGCATGTCTTTCACGTTGGAAAACCGCTCCGAGATTGATTTTGGATATGGCACCTTTTTTGATGTGGCACGTTATGAGGACGGGCGCGAAATGTGGATATTCATGCATTCCAGGTATCCCACTACGGAATATGTGATGATTGAGTTTGTGGTCGAGTAGAGCGGCTTCTTGTTTGAACGGGCGGGTTGACCCCGTCCCTGTGCTGTGCTATACTAATTTCATTATATCGTCGCCGGAAGTCCGGCGTCAATTGCGGCAGGGTTGGCTTTGCCTCCCCGTCCGCCGATAAAATCAAAAAGGGGGCCCCGCAAAGCCTGCTTTGTGGGGAAATAGCATAGTATGGCAACTTTACGGGAATGGAAAAAAGCCTTCGAAAACGGGCAGTTTGACAAAAAAATCCAGGCACTGTACGGCAACTTATCCGATGGACAGCGCGAGCGTTACATTGACGCGCTCGACCAATTCAAAGCGTTCTACGGCGACCGTGATAACATCATCATTGTCACGGCACCAGGGCGCACCGAAATCGGGGGGAATCACACCGACCACAATCACGGCAAAGTGCTGACAGGTGCAGTCAATCTTGATGTGCTTGCTATCGTTTCGGCGCATGAACAGCCGCTGATTCGCATTCAATCAAAAGGCCATGCCGAAAATCGCGTTGACTTAGGCGATTTATCGATACAGCAGAACGAATACGGCCACTCTACTGCTCTTATTCGCGGCATCGCATCTCGATTGCAGTCATTATGCCACAACATTGGCGGATTTGTGGCATACACAACCAGTGACGTCACAAGCGGCTCTGGCTTATCGTCTTCCGCCGCATTTGAGGTCTTAGTTGGTTCGATCTTCAACACACTGTACAATGGCAATGCCATCGACAGCAAAACGCTGGCAAGAACCGGGCAATACGCTGAAAACGAGTATTTTGGTAAGCCGTGCGGACTGTTGGATCAGATGGGCAGCGTTTGCGGCGGCATTGTTGCCATTGATTTCAAAGACACACAATCTCCCATTGTTGAACAAATCAACTTTGACCTTGCAGCAGCAAACTACGCCATGTGCATCACCATGGCAGGCGGCTCACATGCTGAACTGACGGGGCATTATACTGCTATTCCAACCGAAATGAAATCTGTTGCCGCAGCATTGGGGAAATCTGTCTTGCGCGAAGTTTCACCGTGTGATTTTTACGCTAATATCGCTGCCGTCCGCAAGCAATGCGGCGACCGCGCCGTTCTGCGTGCTATACACTTCTTCGCCGATAACGAACGAGTTGATGGGCAGGTCGATGCCCTGAAAAGCGGCAATTTCGACAAGTTTTTGGCGTTGATTAACGAGTCGGGTTATTCATCCTATATGTACTTACAAAATGTATCAACCTATGCTGATAGTGCCGACCAGGAAGTCGCGCTAGCATTGGCGTTGAGCGAGAGTTTGCTGCAAGGCCGCGGCGCAAGCCGTGTACACGGCGGTGGCTTCGCAGGCACCATTCAAGCATTTGTGCCCAATGATTTGGTGGATAGTTATATCACAGGCATGGACGCACTGCTGGGCGCGGGTAGTTGCAAAGCGTTGGCGATTCGTGGGGTCGGCCCTGTGGTTTGGAGGTTGTAACTGCACCAACCGGGTATAGCTTTATGAGGTTACTGGGTGGCAAATCATTTTCATATACCACTTAGCGATGGAAAGCCCTCCACAACTTAGTTCTTGTCATTGCATTTTTCCTCCTTTCATTTAAGACACAGCTACTGTATCTTTGATGTTGACATTTGTCAAAATGCGCCCCACTGCGCCAGCAGGCTCCGCACCTCGCGCCTCGTTTTAACGCGCAAGAACGGTTTGTCTGAGTATTTCTTATGCAAAGCCATCACTGTTTTTTTCTTTGTTTTTGGGTATTCCCATATCCATTTGCAGAATGTCAAAAACTCTTTGCTAAACACGCCCCGCTCTTTGAGGTACTCCGGCAAGTCGGAACGCTTTTTGCCAACTCTCTTCGCCACCGACAGCATACACACAAAGCGGTTTATATCTAAAAATATGACCACCTCTGCCGCCGCAAACCGCAATTCTATTGTGCTGCCATAATTGCCATCAATAATCCACCGTTCGCCGCTGATAAGCTCTCGTTGATGCACAATCCATTCTGCTCCGGGCGTTTTCTCCCTCCCATCCGGGCTTCCAAAACTCGACGTCCAAATGGTGCAACGGATAGCCCGTCAATGCGGCAATTTTCTTAGAAAGCCAACTCTTGCCACTACCGGGACTGCCAACAATGGCAATTTTCTTATAATCTTGTATGTTCATAAGAATACTCATATGTCCGATTATCCACCCGCACCGTCACGTGCTTGCTTCCCAACATCCGCGTAAAACAAAGCACATTGTCGGTGCAGTCATGATACTCAATGCCGCCCTCTTGCAGTGCGGCATTTTTGTTGCGCAATTCGCCCAATTCGCGGTGCCATGCAATCAGCTCGTTATCCTCGCGACCCCACGGATATGTACGGCGATTGAGCGGATCTTCATAGCCCTCACTGCCGGCTTCGTCGCCGTAATACAAGCACGGCGAGCCCGGGAAACAATACAAGATTAATGTCGCAATTTTCAACCGTTTGATTGCCAATTCGCGTTGCTGCGGCGATAATTTCACATCAGCGCGTTCAGCTTTGGTTGCGTGATATGCTGTCGGGTCACTGCCCAGCACAGTCAGAATGCGTGGTGTATCATGTGTACCGAGTGCGTTCATGAGGTTATAGTAAGCAAAGCGCGGGTAATTTTCGCGCAAACATTCCATATCGGCAACAAAGTCATGCGCAGAGCCGCCCAGCACATAGGCAAGCAAGGCGTTGCGCAAGGGGTAGTTCATCACACCGTCAAGTTCATCGCCCCAAAAGTAGCGGCGACGCACACTGTATGCGATTTTATTGCTTGCATCTTCCCAAACTTCGCCGATGACGACAGCATCTTTTTTCTCCGTCTGCGCTGAGCGGCGCAACTGTGCAACAAAGTCGTCCGGCACTTCGTCAACAACATCTAACCGCCAGCCTGATGCGCCTAAATTCAACCATTTTCGCACAACGGAATCTTTGCCATCAAGTAGAAATTTTCGTAGATCAGGGTTGTTGACATTGAGTTTGGGTAAAATCAAAATGCCCCACCAGCTGGCATATTCGTCCGGCCAGTTGTCAAAGTGAAACCAATCAAAATAACGCGAGTCTTTCGACTGATATGCGCCGACTTCGTCGTAATTGCTATAGCCGTTGAAGTAGCGGCTGTCATAGCCAGCGTGATTGAATACGCCGTCGAGCATGACGCGTATACCCCTTGTTTCGCAGACCTTACAGAGTTCTTGAAAGTCGTCCTCATCACCCAACAGAGGGTCTATTTTAAGATAATCGCCCGTGTCGTAGCGATGATTGGATGCCGCCTCAAAAATTGGACTGAGAAAAATAGTCTTCACACCCAGCGATTCGATATAGTCCAGTTTTTCCAAAATGCCGGCAAGATTGCCGCCAAAGAAATCATTGTTTAGCACAATGCCCTCTTCGGTAGGGGCGAATGTTGGGGTGGCGTTCCAGTTTGTATGGAGGGTGCGGGGAAAATCACCCGCCGGTGCGACGTTTCCTTGCGCAAACCTATCTGCGAAAATATGATATGTTAAGCCCTTGCCATACCAATCCGGCATATATGCTTTGCCATCGTAAACCGTGAGCTGATAGCCAACCGGCAAATCTGACAAACAGCCCTCGCCGCCCTTGCAATGCGCTTGTTGCCCATAGAAAAGAGGAGGGTTTATCCCACGCTCAATGCGAAAATGATACCACACCAGCCCCAAAATGCCATTTGTAGACAGACTGCCGACATATACATCGCGGTCTCGTTTATGTTCCTGCCATTCGAGCTGAATTTCGAAAACTTCGCCACTTTCTTCAATTTCAGCAACAAGCATAACGCGCAACGCCCCCCAAATTCGCGGCGGCATAAAAGTAATATCCATCGCCGTGCCACGCGGCAATGCACCAAAGGGACGCCGATATCCGGCGTCCCTCGAATGAAAGATAGGTAGATCAAGCATTAACGAACTTCTCCGCCCGGCGGAATACTTGCGGGCGCTTCAACGAGTTTCACCTTATCGCCCTCCTCGGCACAGAGAATCATACCTTGCGACTCTACCCCGCGCAGTTTGACAGCTTTGAGGTTTTTAACAACTATCACGCGCTTGCCGACAACTTCGTCGGGTTGATAATACGCCGCAATGCCCGACACAACTTGCCGCCGCTCGCCATTGCCCATATCCAGTTCCAAGCGCAACAGTCGGTCTGATTTTTTGACGGGTTCGCATACCAACACCTCGGCAACGCGTAGGTCGATTTTAGCAAAATCGTCGATGGTGATTTCCGGCGAATCCTCGGTCGCCCGCGGAACATCGGGGACGATGTCCCCTACGGATGCAATAACCCCCAACGGCGACATATCGGTTGCCACATCAATGCGTGGGAATAACGCCTCGCCGGGCCGGACGATGAACTTTATTGGGCTTGTGTTACCAAAGGCAACCAACTCAATTTGTTCAAATATTTTTTTTGATGTTTTAGGCATAAAAGGCTCAATTCGAGAACCAACAACACATAAAGCCTCACACAACGATGCCAATACAACTGCCAACTCGTCTTTTTTACTCTCATCTTTGCCCAAAATCCAAGGTTGCGTTTCGTCAATGTACTTGTTCATGCGTCCGATCAATCTCCACACTTCCACCATAGCAGCGGGAATGTTGAAGGCATCCATTTGCGAACAATATGCAATGTTGATTTCTTTGATAAATTCTGCAATTTCCGGATCAACTTGCCCAGCTACTTTGCCCCCCAAATACTTTACCGTCATCGCCACCGTGCGTGACAGCAAATTGCCCAAATCGTTTGCCAAATCACCGTTGTACCGCTCGACAAACCGTCTGTGCGAAAAGTCACCGTCCTGCCCGGCGGGAATTTCACGCAACAGAAAATAGCGCAAGGCATCAACGCCATATTTTTCGGTATACATACGCGGGTAAACAACATTGCCGAATGATTTACTCATTTTTTGCCCCTCGGCCGTCCACCAGCCGTGACCGTAAACCTGCTTTGGCAATGGCAGGCCCAACGCCATCAATGTTGCCGGCCAAATCAGCGTATGAAAACGCACAATTTCCTTGCCAACAAGATGCACATCGGCCGGCCAATAACGTGTGTTATCCTCTTGCTCGTTAAAAAAACCCAGCCCCGAGATATAATTGGGCAGTGCGTCAATCCAAACGTAAATGACGTGCGCGGGATCAAACGGCACTTTGACGCCCCAATCGAAAGCCGTGCGCGATACGCAGAGGTCTTCCAACCCCGGTTTGAGGAAGTTGTTGAGCATTTCATTGCGGCGACTTGCAGGTTGAATGAAGTCAGGATTTGCCTCGATATGATCGATGAGCCGTTGTGTATATTTGCTCATGCGGAAGAAATAATTTTCTTCGGTCGAGCGGGCAACACTGCGCTTGCAATCGGGGCAAGTGCTGTTGTCTAACTGTGAATCAGACCAAAATGATTCGCAGGGCGTGCAGTACCAGCCTTCGTAAACGCCTTTATAGATGTCGCCCTGGTCATATAGTATCTGAAAAATCGCCTGCACGGTCTTCTCATGATAGTCGTCGGTGGTGCGCACGAATTTGTCATAAGAAATGCCGAGCAGCGTCCATAAGTCCTTAGCATTATCAACAAGACCGTCAACAAACTGCTTGGGCGAAAGTCCGGCCTCTTGCGCCGCAATTTGGACTTTTTGGCCATGCTCATCCGTACCTGTTAAAAACATGACATCAAAGCCCTGCATACGTTTATAACGCGCCATGGCATCACAAATGAGTGAAGGATAGGCGTTGCCGATGTGAAATTCACCGGATGTGTAGTAGGCAGGCGTAGTGATATAGTAGGTTTTCATGGACAACCCCCCGAAATTTTATATCTTAAGTCTACTACATTTAGCCTCATTTTGTCAAACGAGGCGGATTGACTAAACTCTCACTTCTATAATATAACTATCATTGCATAAGATGAACCTTTTGCCCGTGCAATTCGTTTATACTTATGAAAACGTTTTCATAATAATCAATCAAGCAGGAGGTAAGGATATGGATGCCGCAACATTTGAGCGATTGTATGCCGAGTGTTTCAGTGCTTTGCAACGATTTTGCTATTTTAAGCTGCCGAGCAAAGCTGACGGCGACGATGTGTTACAAAATGTCGCGCTGGCAGCATGGTCGCACCGCGAAGCGGTATGGAGTCAAGAAGCATTCAAGCCATGGGTGCTAAAAATCGCAACAAATAAAATCCGCGATTTCTACCGTAAACATGCCAAGCAACTTGATTTTCCGTGGGACGAAGTGACGGAGCTGTCATTGAGCAGCTCGCAGTTTTGGCATGACCGTTAGAGAGTTAGTACACGAAACACTCGACGGCCTCGTCAATACTGACAAACAAATGTTGACATTGTTTTATTTACATGGTCTGCCACAAATCGATATCGCACACAAGCTCGGTATACCACTCGGCACGGTCAAAAGCCGTTTGTATGCGGCGAAACAACGATTCAAGTCCTCTTATCCTTACCCGCCTGTATTAAAAGGAGAAAAAACAATGAGAAAACTACCCAAAATGTTGCCCGAATACACAATTACGCCAACCGCCAAACCACCGTTTGAATGCAAATGGGAGGAAATGATGGGCTGGTTCCTCATACCACGCCTGGGCGAAAAACTCTCGTGGGCCATGTATGATTGGCCGGAGCGTGAGCGCACCGAAACATATACACTAGAAGTCACCGGCCGCGCAAGGGTGCATGGCGTTGACGGTGTAGAAATTGTTGTCCATGAACAACGTGGCGGCGAACATGAAGGGCATGGTGAGAGCCGAGATATTATCAGAACATTTGTAACGCAGCTGACCGATACACATTGCCGTATTTTGGCGGCACGGCATCTCGACGGCGAAGTCAAACAATACTTCACGTTCTTAGACGGCGACGCGTTTCTAGGCAATTGGGGCTTTGGTGAAGACAATTGCGGCAATGAAATCAACCTAAAAGCCAAGGGTACCATCAGACGCAACGGCAATCAAATCACAACGGAAAAACAAGGCGACTTGCTGGATGTTGCAGGTAGATATACCGTTACAATTGGCGGCAAAACATATGATTGTATTTGCGTTTTGGATGTGAATACTTATGTCATGGGTGGCTTAGCGGAATATTTTATTGACGCAAACGGTCGCACAGTCTTATGGCGGCGATTTAACCGTAACGACTGGAAGCTTGAATACTATGGGCAGTTATGGAGCAAGAAATTGCCTGATAACGAGCAGCTGACTGTCAATGGCGAAATATATGTGCATTGGTATGACTGTATTACAGACTATATTCTATAAACTACAAGGGGCGGCAAAATTGACCGCCCTTATGTACGCTTCAATCGCCAATGCGTATACCAATCGCGCCTATCCTCACGTACAAAGCCGCATCCTTGCAATACATTCTGGCTGTTGATATTGCGCCGTTTCGTTTGCGCCATAATAACGTCGATGCGAGGGTCATTGACAAAGGCATAGCGGCACAACGCCTTAACGGCTTCGCTCATGTAACCGTGACCTTGGTACGTCACGCGCAAGGCGTAACCAATCTCTGCCATCCCCTCAATCGGCAGGCCTTTGAAACCGCACTCACCAATCAGCATACCATCGAGGCAGAGCTGCCAAGCCGTGCACAACAACCATTCTTCGGGATAAATATCCAGCAAATCGGCTTTAGCGTCGTAAATACCGCCTTTATTACGATAGTAGCGCAAATCGTCGTTGAGCGGCGTACATTTCCCCATAATTTGCGGCAGTTTTTTCGGCTTGCGGGCGGCGGCGCGGAGCTCCTCTGCCGTCGCCGCAATAAGCGTCAGGCGTTGGGTCGTGATGGTATGATGCATAGCACACCTCTATAAGTTTTTGGCGTAATACAGCACAAGTTCGCCATCTTCTTCGTAGTCCGTCCTCACAAGCGTATCATAGCCCCAGTACAAATAAATGGCGAGGGGGCGTGTATCCCTCGGCGCAACGCCGATTGTGATTTTCTTATACCCCAAGTCCGCCGCATGCTGTTCTATCAACTTGACGAGCCTTGACATATGGCCTTTGCCCTCGTGGCGCTTATCCATGCGCAAGGCGTTGAGATTGACCACTATACTGCCATCGGCGAGGTCCGTCCGTCCTTGAATACACTCGGACAAAAGCAGCAGTGTCCCCTCGCCAATGGGCGTACCGCGATAGAGCGTGACAAAGGTTTTACTTTTGCCGTCAAGGTTACTTTGAATAAAATTGTCACGCCACGCAATCCAACGCTCGTCGCCGGGGTTGTCGGCGATATTTTTCGCCCATATCTGTTCAAGATCATCGGGCGTGGCGGGCCTGTGCGTGTAATCGTTTATCATATTACTGTATCCTCCAAAACGCCTTGCAACTTGGCAATAACAACGCCATAGTTGGTAACGGGTACGGCGGCGTTCTTTATTTTTTCCAGCCTTGACAGCATGCTTTTCCTATTGAACATACAACCACCGCACTGCACGACCAACTTGTAGTCGCGCAAATTGCCCGGGAAATCGTTGCCTACGGCAAAGTCGAATTGCAGTTCGCCACCAGCATGCTTGTTGAGCAGCTTGGGAATTTTCTCCCGCCCAATATCGCCATCTTGTACAACGTGAGTACAAGATTCGGCAATCAGCACACGATCTCCCGGTCGCAAGCTATCGATAGCGTTTGCACCATCAATAAACAGCTCGATATCGCCCTTGGCTCGAGCGAAAAGCATGGAGAATGATGTCAATGGCATACCCTGCGGCAAATCTTCCCGTACTTGGCGGAAAACTTGCGAATCGGTTATGACAAGCTTGGGCAGCGAAGTTAAATGACGCAAAGCGTTTGATAGTTGTGCAGGCGTAGTTGATATGGCAGTACAGCCATTATCAAGCAGGTCGCGAATGACTTGCTGTTGCGGCAGAATCAGCCGTCCTTTGGGCGCTTGTTTATCCTGCGGCATCACAAGCAGCACGATATCGCCCGATTGTACCAAGTGCGCTGTTAACGGCGGTTCTAGTATTTGCGGCACAAGTGAGGCAATGGCTTCACACAATGACCCAATGCCTTCGCCTGTAAAGGCATTGACGGTGATAGCCGGGATAGATTCCTCTTCCATAGAGGAATGGCACAACGCATCGGGGCGATCCTCCACATTCTTCACCAAAAGAAAAGGCGTACCGTGCTGTGCCAGTCTGGTTCGCAAAGCATCTGTCTGCGGCGACACGTCGCCGCGTATGACAATTAGCACGATGTCAGCCTTTTCAAGAGCTTGCAGCGTTTTTTCAATACGCGCCTTGCCAAGGTCGCTTTGATCGTCGTGCCCTGCCGTATCCATCAGCACAACCGGTCCAAGCGACAAGAACTCCACCGCTTTGGCCACCACATCTGTCGTCGTACCGGGAATAGCTGAAACAAGCGCGGCGTTTTGCGCCAACAGGGTGTTGAAAAGCGTTGATTTTCCGACATTGCAGTCGCCCACGATGGCAATGTGTAGGCGCGTAGCGTTGGGCGTATTGAGCATAGAGACGCTCCTTTTTGATTTTATTATGCCACAAAATTACTCAGAGAGCAAGACCGCAATGCACCTTACGACAGTCTTTAAAACAGCTAATCAAAGATTTTGTCTGCAAAACACAAAAAATACTTGTCAAATTCGAACATTTGGTGTATAATGATGTCATATGGAGGTGGTTTCATGACGAAAAAAGACATTGGGCAGCGGCTCAAACGCCTACGACGCGATTGCGATATGACCCAGAAAGAAGCCGCCGATTTAATCGGACGCAGCCAACAAAATATCGCGCATTGGGAGGGCGGAGTGTCACAACCCGGTGCTGAGACATTGTTTACTTTGATTCGGCTGTATGGAGTGACATCGCTGGATGAGTTTTATGATAAAAATGCAGAAAAGCCACCGGAACAACCTGTTGTGATTCACAATGCCAAGCAAACGACAAATAGTATAATTGCATTTCCATCACAAGAAATAAAGCCTGCCGAAACACCAAATGCAGCGGCGGCAAAACGCGCCAATGCCTTGATGCGTGTGTTTTTGATGTTGGATGATTTGGGGCGTACGACTGTTGAACAAGTCGCGCACGCTGAGCAACGACGCTGTGAAGCTGCATTGACAGAACGTGAATTGCTCGTGTATGACACACCGGCAAGCGCGGGAGTTGGGCATTATTTGGACGGCGACGGGGCGCGGCGATTAACACTGCGCAACGTGCCGCGTGAAACCGATTTCGGTATACGTATCCAAGGCGACAGCATGGAACCGCGTTTACACGATGGCGACATTGCCTTTGTCAAAGCCACGCCTAGCCTACAAAACGGAGACATTGGGCTGTTTGTGTTGAATAATGAAAGCTTTTGCAAGCGATTGAGTATTGACTATTCGGCACAAAAAGTGTATCTTGAATCATTGAACGCAAAGTATCTGCCGATTGAAGTAAAGAGTGAAGATGTTTTGCGTACCGTTGGGAGAATTTTATGATTACCGTGGTAAAAGTTGGCACTTCAACCGTCACGCACGCGTCTGGCGACCCGAATATGCGCTTACTTGTCAAGCTGGCGCGAGTACTGAGCGACCTTGCTGCACGAGGACACTATATCGTGCTGGTCACAAGTGGCGCAATTGCTGTTGGTATTGCCAAGATGAACCTGTCCGAACGCCCCGCCGATTTGCCGGGCAAACAAGCTGCTGCTGCTGTCGGGCAATGCGCCTTGATGCACACCTATGACAGCGTTTTCAGCGATTATGGGCGCACGGTGGCGCAGATTTTGCTGTCCCGGCGCGACTTAGAGCATGAGCCGTCACGGCAGAACTTGCTCAACACTTTCAACACGCTGTTTGCCTTGCAATCCGTAGTAATTGTCAATGAAAATGACAGCGTAAGTGCCGAAGAAATCGAAGATTGCGGCATGATTTTTGGCGACAACGACAGGTTATCCGCCGAGGTGGCAGCATTGCTGAATGCTGATTTGCTTGTGTTGCTGTCTGACATTGATGCCGTATACGACGGCGATCCCCGTGAGAATGCAAACGCCAAGCCATTAGCAAAAATTCACGCCGTCGATGACGTGTTACGAGCTTGCGCACAAGGACCCGGCAGCGCGCGCGGCACAGGTGGCATGATGACCAAGCTGCAAGCGGCAGAGATATGTTTGACACACGGCATTGAGATGGTGATTGCGCACGGCGGCGAACCGGACGTGCTGTATGATATTATTGATGGAAAAAATGTGGGAACACGATTTTTGGCCTTATAAGGCATAAGGCATTTTTTGTCTATCAGAACAATTAACAGCGTACATTTATTTTCTTGTTCGGTGTTTTGTTTATTACCAATCTTACTTTTTGCTTGCAACCAATGCGTCAGTTTATTGTCTATTTGTTTAGTAAGGAGGTATTTTGCTTGGAGGATAGCGCAATTGTTGCTTTATACTGGCAACGGCAGGAAACGGCTCTCTCAAAAACTCAGGAAAAATATGGGCGACGGCTCTATGGTACAGCACAAAATATTTTGCGTGATGACGAAGATTCTAAAGAGTGCGTCAATGATGCACTCTTTAAGGCCTGGCAAGCGATCCCGCCAAGCCGCCCGGAATTATTAGGCGCTTTTTTGGTGAAAATTACACGTAACTTAGCTATCAATCGCTGGAAAGCCAAGCGCGCCGATAAGCGCGGCGGCGATGAAGTTGATTTGCTGCTGAGTGAGTTGCAAGACTGCATCCCCGCGGCGGGCGGCGTGGAAGATATGTTAAACGCCGCAGCCGTTACAGAAATCATCAACGAATATTTGCAGTCATTGGAGCAAACTGCACGGGTAATTTTTGTGCTGCGATATTTCCACGGCGAGAGTTTGGGTGATATCAGCAGACGATTTCAAATGAACGAAAACAATGTAAAGTCCATCTTATTTCGAGCGCGCAAGAAATTGAAGGCACAATTAGAGAAAGAAGAGGTGATTGTATGACAAAGCAAAAAGCTGAGACATTGTGGGCAAGCATCGGTCAGGTCGCCGATACGTTTATCGAGGAAGCCGAAACGGTGAAAGTGTTGCCGTGGAAGAAGCGTCAGCGCAAACGCAAACAAGTCATTGCTTGTGGCGCAATTGCGGCGGGGGCATCGGGCGCGGTGGCACTGACGGTGCTATTGCTACGGAAAAGAGGTGTGGCGGTCAGAGCTGTCAAGCCGATTTATATTTGCAGCAACTAACATGTCAGTATGCGTTTTTGCTAAGATAAAGTATACCCGACATGACCATATTCACGCCGCATTTCCCTGTTTCTTTCTAACAAGCGGCGTGTTTTGTGTGCTTTACACCAAATTTGACGCGGCAGCGCCGAACATGTTATAATACGCTGAGTTATCTTAGAACACAGGGGGGATTTCTATGAAAATGGCGATTAATCGGCGACTGACGTTACTACGGCAAGAGAAAAAAATTAGCCAGCGACAGGCTGCGCGGGACTTAGGCATTAGTCAGGCCTTGTTGTCACATTATGAAAACGGCGCACGCAAGCCGAGCTTGCAGTTTATCTGTGATGTCTGTGATTACTATGGTGTGACATCCGATTATCTGCTCGGGCGCAGTTTCTCGCGCGATGGTGCCGTCATTTTGGCCGAAGATGTGCCGTCGGCAGCTGGCGATAATGTGTTGCGCGGTCTGGCATCGGCTATGATGCAGAAAAAGATGATTATCAATGCTACAGGCATTCTCTTCGATATTCTCGGGCGTCCACGCAAAAACGAGCTTGTCAAGGCGGCGGCGCAGTATATCAGCTTGACGTATTACAAGCTGTTCCGACTGATGTACGCGTCCAACAAAGCCTTGCCAGACAACGCGTTTGCTGTTGACAGTTTAATTTATCAACAAGTCGCCGACTCGCAGCTAAAGACGGCGGAGGCCGAACTTGCAGTGCGATTGTCGGAACTCAGCGAACCGCTTAACGTCAGCTTTGAAACGCTTGCCGAGGAGTTTCCGCACTTTAACACGTCGTTGCTGTCGGTGCTGAATAACGCGGGGCGGGTGACACCTTCGGGTCAGCCGTTGCCTGCTGCAAAACGTACTAAATAGGAAATTTGACCAAAACCGCAGTCGCGCTATACGAGGTTCAGCCGATGTGAGGTGTATTGCGCTCTATGTCAGTAGTTCGCCAATCAGTGTGTTGCTGATTAACATCCCTTGCGGTGTCAACCGCCAACGTTTGCAGCCACTACCCTTTAGGTTTACATAATCAGTTAACCCATGAGCTTGGTATGATGCTAGTTTTTGGAAAGGCGACCCCTGCGGACAGCCGATTGCCGCCCCCGCATCACGCGGCAAATACTTCTCATATTCCTCGCGACAAACGCCGTGGGTGGTGCGGAGACCGAGCATGAGGTATTCTTCGGCGCGTTCTCGTTGTGTGACAGTCTGTTGCTGGGTGTAGATATTTCCGCCTGTTTGCATCGCGTGGATGTATGCTCGTATATCACACACAACGGCAGTGCGCAGGCCGTCGAAATCGCCGTGTGCTGACGCGCCGACACCGATATAGGGCTGTAATTGCCAATATTTCATATTGTGCCGCGCCTCATAACCGTTGCGCGCAAAGTTGGATATTTCATACTGCCCAAAGCCATGCACAGGCAGCAATTCCGTCATCAGGCAATATTGTTCGGCAAATTCGTCGTCGGTCGCTGTTTGTCCTGTTTTGTGCAGAGGCGTGTTAAGTTCGAGCTTCAGCCCGTAGCTTGAAATGTGTTGAATGGGCCATGTTGTAACACTTTCGAGTGTTTGCTGCCAATGTTTAATTGACTGCAACGGCAAACCGTAAAGCAGGTCGATGTTAATGTTGTCAAAGCCGGCTTGGCTCGCTTGCTGCACGGCTTGATAGGCTTGCTTTGCCGTGTGCATACGCCCTAACCATTGCAGCGCAGCCTCATCAAGTGACTGCACACCGACGGACAGGCGGTTTATACCGGAATGCTTCCATGCAATCAAGGTTGATGGCGTGATGGATTCTGGATTAGCTTCGAGTGTGATTTCGGCGTTTGGTGCAAGAATGAAATGATTGGCGATGACATCGAGCAAGACCGCAATTCGTGACGTACCAAAAAGCGACGGCGTTCCGCCGCCAAAGTAGACGGTGTCGATTGCTACCGGCGTTGTTTGCACGATTTGTTTTGTCAGCGCCCATAAGTAGTCATCGGCGTGTTGCGTGTCCATGGGCAGTGAATAAAAATCACAATACTTGCATTTTCGCGCGCAAAACGGCAAATGTACGTACAGACCTGTCAAAGAGACACCCCATTCTTACGTTGCTTGGCCGTCAGTTCGCGGCGATAGGCGTTGATTTCGGCGCCGGCCAGCACAATCAAGCAAAGGATAAAAACCCAGACCATCAGCCCCAAGAAAGCACCTATGCCACCGTAAATGCTCGAATACGGGTCAAAGTTGTTCATGTAAGCCTCGTAGACAAATGCCGAAGCAATCCAAGCCATAGCGGCAATAAACGCGCCCAGGACGTGTGTGCGCAGTTTTCCGCCGACGCCGGGTGTGAAACGATAGAGTAAAGTTAAAAAGCCGCTCAACACACCCAGCATGACAAGTATGCGCACGCCAGGGGTCATGGCGAAATTTTCCGTGCCAAGCTGATTGCTGATAAACTGTGCCGCTTGCCGTCCGAAAATGAGGACAAACATGGAAATGACCATTACTATACCAAAAGCAAAGGTAAAAATCAGCGCCAGAATGCGATAGCGCACAGGGCTAGCCATGCGTTTTTCGTGATAAGCGCGGTGGATGCCGCGCATCAATGCCCACACGCCCGTCGAAGCAGCCCATGTTGAGACAATGACGGCAAGGAGTGACCACTGACCGCCCAATCGACTGGCTTGTGTGATTTCTTCCACAATGTCGCTTGCTACGTCGCCGGGCAGTACGATGTGCAGCGTATCATTTGTCAATTCATTGCCTGTTTGGTACATCAGCGACACGAAAAACAACAATAGCGGATAAACTGACAGCATGAGGAAAAACGTCGTCTGCGCCGCCAGCCCCCACATGTCTTGGCGGTGGATGCGCTGCACGAGCGCGACAATGGTTTGTAATATTTTTCGCAGTGCTTGCATGGTTCTCACCTTTAATCTTTTACGTGGAGATAATGATTTATGATTTACCAACGATGCCGTATCAATACCACAGTACAATCGCTCGACGACGTAATTGCCGCACTATCGGCGGCGGGCTTTGATCAAATTGAAGTTGAAAGTACCGCTGAATTTCAATACCAGCTCGAAAACCGCCACAATTGGGAACTGATTGACGATGATTTTGCAGACAGTCTAACGCAAAATGCCGTGACGGTCTATACGCAGGACGACACACAAACGCAACGATTGCGTGAATGTGTCTGTCCCCTGCTCGACTGTCATTTGACCATCACAAAAGTTGACGAGCAGGATTGGGCAGATGCTTGGCAGCAGTATTATCGGCCGATTGATATCGGGGAACGGCTGCGCATCCAACCGGCATGGCTGGATTGTCAAGACATTGGCAACCGGCGCATCTTTTACAACAATCCCGGCATGAGTTTTGGCACCGGCACGCACGCTAGCACATTGCTTTGTCTCGAAATGCTCGAAAGCAATATCCAGGGCAGCGAGCGTGTGCTTGATATCGGTTGCGGCAGCGGAATTTTATTTATTTCGGCGCTGCTGCTAGGCGCAGGCGAAGCATTCGCCATCGACATTGACCCCATGGCATGCCAAATTGCCGAAGAAAATGCCGTTGCCAACAAAGCCACAAATTACAAAATCCAACAAGGCGATTTTACCGCAAATCCAGAAATAATGCAAGCTATGTTCAACTTCAAGCCCGATATTATTTGTGCCAACTTGGTCGCCGACTTACTGGTAGATCTTGCACCATATATCAAACGGCTACTTGCGCCGGGCGGAAAGTTGATTGCGTCGGGAATTATTGACAAACACGCCAAGCGTGTAGAAGAGTCCTTAGGGCTGCAGATTACACAACGTTTACAACGCGAGGGTTGGACAACATTGAAAGGAGAACTCTAATGAAACACACATACCATACCAAAGGCACCTGTGCCCATCAAATCGAAGTGGAAATCATCGATGGTATCGTCACACACGTCCAATTTTTCAATGGCTGCGATGGCAGCCTTGCCGCCGTGGCAAAATTGGTGGAGGGGCGACCGGCAGAGCAAGCACAGAAAATTCTGTCCGGCATTACTTGTGGGCGCAAATCGACATCTTGTCCCGACCAGTTGGCATGTGCTATTGCCGAAACATTGGCAGTGGAGTAAACTGTAAAATGGACACATCGAAAATCATTATATTGCGCGGCAATTCCGGGAGTGGCAAAGGCCTTGCAAGAAAAAATTGGGCGAGGAACACTATTAATTTCGCAAGATGATATACGCTGAGAAATGTTATGGGTGCATGGCGGAGCAGATAGCAAAAGCATCGAACTATTAAAGCATCTTATTCTGTTTGGTCATAATCATTGCGCTATCACCATTATCGAGGGTATATTGTACGCTGATGACCATGAAGAACTGTTTATGCAAATAGAGGATACCTTTAACAACCGAATGCTTGCATATTACTTTGATATACCTTTCGAAGAAACGCTAAAAAGGCACGAACAAAAGCAAAAAACGAAACAGCTCAACTTTGGAGAATCTGAAATGAAGACATGGTGGCGAGAGAAGGATTTCCTTTCAAACATTAACGAAAATATTATACATAAAGACATGAGTTTGCATGAGACAGTAGACAAAATTTGCCGTGATATAAAAACATAAGAGGGCGATATAAATCGCCCTCTTATGTTTAAAATTTTACAAAATTTCCAGCAGCGCCGTCTCCGCCGCATCGCCGCGGCGAATGCCGACACGGGTAATGCGTGTATAGCCGCCGCTTCGGTCAGCAAACTTGTCCGGTGCTTCGGTGAAGAGCTTTTTAACTACATCCTCGCGCGTGACAATCGCCAACGCCGCACGGTATGCCGCCAAGTCATTTTTCTTCGCCAATGTAATGACTTTTTCAGCCAACGGCGCGACTTCGCGCGCACGCGTGACTGTTGTGGTGAGTTTTCCCGCGTCCAGCAATTGCGTGACCATACCATACAGCATAGACATTCTGTGCGATGTGACGCGTCCTAATTTACGTGTTCCGGGCATATCAATACTCTCCTATTCTTCCGTCGCCAAGCCAAGCCCCATGGCGTCGAGTTTGGCAATGACTTCTTCCAATGATTTGCGACCCAAGTTCCGCACTTTCATCATATCGTCCTCGGTCTTTCCGAGCAAATCACTCAACAGATTGATACCGGCGCGTTTCAAGCAATTAAATGAACGCACACTGAGATCAAGCTCTTCGATAGTCATTTCCAATACTTTACTGTTGCCGGCGTCGCCGCGCTCGGTTGTCATGGCACCGCGCCCCATGAAGTCGGACAATTCAGTGAACAGTGCCAAATGGTTGGTCAGCATAACCGAGCCGAGGCTCAACGCCTCGCGCGCGGTAATAGTAGCGTCGGTCCACACTTCGATGGTCAAGCGATCAAAGTCGACCATATTACCAACACGGGTATTTTCTACAGTGTAGTTGACCTTCTGCACCGGCGTATAAATGGAATCTACTGGAATGAGTCCAATAACGGTATCGCGCGGCTTATTCATATCAGCAGATGCATACCCGCGTCCGTGCGAAATCGTGAGTTCCATTTCCAAGCTGGCGTCGGGACTCAATGTCGCGATGTGTAAATCGGGATTCTTGATTTCTACGTCGGCATCAACCACGATGTCGCCTGCAGTGACGACGCCCTCGCCGTCGGCCGTAACCGTCACAATCTTGATATCAGGGCTGTGTAAAACGGCATTGATATTTTTTACGTTCAAGATGATTTCGGTGACGTCTTCTTTGACACCGGGAATGGTAGAAAACTCATGGCTTACACCGGTGATTTTTACCGTTGTAACGGCCGTACCGGGCAATGACGAAAGCAAGACACGACGCAATGAGTTGCCCAGCGTGGAGCCATATCCACGTTCTAAAGGCTCGACAACAAATTTTCCGTAAGACTCGTCTTCGCTGACGCAAACAATGGCGGGTTTTTCGATTTCTATCATTGAGTACCCTCCTAGTTATTATAAATGGTTGAAAATACGTAAGAACAAGTTAGCGAGAGTAATACTCAACAATCAACTGTTCGTCAATGGGCAAGTCCATCTGTTCACGTGTCGGCAACTGCGTAACGCTTGCCGAAAATGTATCTTTATTGTATGGCAGCCATTCCGGTGCGCCACGTCCAGCAGTTTCCGTCAAACCTTTGAACTTTTCGCTGCTACGGCTTTTTTCACGCAAGGCAATCACGTCACTCGGCTTGACCAAGTATGACGGGATATTGACTTTGCGGCCATTGACAGTGAAGTGTCCGTGATTGACAAGTTGCCGCGCCTCAGGATGACTATTTGCCAAACCCATGCGATAGACCACGTTGTCCAAGCGCGTTTCCAACAGGCGTAACAGGTTTTCGCCTGTTTGCCCCGGGCGGCGCGCCGCTTCTTTATAATATTTCAGAAATTGATTTTCTAACACGCCATAATAGCGGCGGGCCTTTTGCTTTTCGCGCAATTGCAGTCCATATTCAGACAACTTTCTATTGCGCCCCTGGCCATGCTGTCCAGGCGCATATGCGCGTCGCACCACACTGCACTTTCCCGTGTAGCAACGGTCGCCTTTTAGAAAGAGTTTTTGACCTTCGCGGCGGCACTGACGGCAAACCGCGTCTGTATATCTTGCCATATAGTTGTTTCTCCTCTACACTCTACGACGTTTCGGCGGACGACATCCGTTGTGCGGAATGGGCGTCACGTCTTTGATAAGATGCACATCAAGTCCTGCAGTTTGCAAGGCGCGAATGGCGGCCTCGCGACCCGATCCGGGACCTTTGACGTAGACTTCCACGGTACGCATACCGTGCTCCATCGCTGCTTTAGCAGCAACTTCAGCGGCTGATTGCGCAGCAAAAGGTGTCGACTTTTTCGAGCCGCGAAACCCCAGTTTACCAGCCGATGACCAACAAACAGCATTGCCCTGCAAGTCTGTGATAGTAACCATTGTGTTGTTAAAGGAGGCACGAATGTGTACCGCTCCCTTTTCGATATTCTTACGTTCGCGACGCTTGCGTGTCGCCACGCGTTTCTTAGGTGCTGCCATTCTGCTTCACTCCCTTACTTCTTTTTGCCCGCCATCGTGCGGCGCGGCCCTTTGCGCGTGCGCGCGTTGGTCTTAGTGCGCTGCCCGCGCACCGGCAAGCCTTTACGGTGCCGCACACCGCGGTAACAGCCGATTTCAACCAAACGCTTAATATCCATTGCCGTTTCACGTCGCAAATCACCTTCAACCAAGATGTCGTTCTTGTCAATGAAGTCACGGATTTTGTCGACATCGCTTTCTGACAAATCCTTGACGCGTGTGTCTAAACTGATGCCGACACCCGCCAAAATTTTTCTCGACGTGGCAGGGCCAATGCCGAAAATGTACGTCAATCCGTACTCTGCTCGCTTTTCACGCGGTAAGTCTACGCCTGCAATCCTTGCCATGATTGTACCTCGCAATCCATTTTTGAGTTTCTAATATGTCGCGCCTCGTGTGCAGCGACGACTTTGTCGCTCGCTCACTCGGCAGTTCTAACCCTGCCTTTGTTTGTGTCTAGGGTTAACACAAATAACCATCACGCGTCCATTACGCTTGATGACCTTGCATTTTTCACACATGGGTTTAACTGACGGTCTGACTTTCATATTTAGTAGCCTCCTAGTTTGTCACGCCTCGTATACGGCAACTCTTAGTTTCTTGCTCGCCAAGTGATTCTACCTCGCGTTAAATCATATGGCGACATCTGTACAGTCACTTTATCGCCAGGCACAATTTTAATATAATTCATTCGCAATTTTCCGGAGATGTGCGCCATTATCTTATGGTCGTTGCCAATGTCAACGGTAAAGATGGCGTTGGGCAACGCCTCGGTCACGACGCCTTCCAGTTCAATGACATCTTCTTTAGCCATAGTGCTACCCCTCTCTGTATTGACGCAACGCTTGCCATACGGCTTTATTGCTTAAACGTTCCATTGGCAGCGCAATTGCCTCTGCCGCAATCTTCTGTACATGCTTACATTTTTTCCGTTTTGGTTTTTCGATACGGCGTTTCCGTCCGTCTGCCAAATGCAAATAGTCGTCTTCCACGTCTAATACAACGAAAATGCCGCCTTTGTCATGTCCGTGCGTTGACCGCACTACATCACCTTTTCTCATGAGACATCACCCTCACGCGCTGTGAGTAACTCAGGTGCGCCATCCGTAATCAGTACAGTGTGCTCATAATGAGCTGTCAGCGCACGATCAGCACTGACTACTGTCCAGCCATCTTTGAGAATTTCAACATCGGGACGATTGCTTGCAATAATCATCGGTTCAATGGCCAATGTCATGCCGCTAGCCAACCGCGCCCCGCGCTTACCGGTGAAAAAATTAGGAATTTCTGGCTCTTCATGCAATGACGCACCCACACCATGTCCTGTGAAATGCTCGACAACAGCATAGCCATGTTTATTAGCGTAATCGCCAATCGCCTGTGATATGTCACCAATATGCGCACCTTTTCGGCAAAATTGCAAGCCTTGGTAAAAGCTCTGCCGCGTAATATCAATCAATTGCTGTGCTTTCGGCGCGACTGCACCGACGGAAAACGTCGCCGCGCTGTCTGCATGAAATCCCTCATGACAAACACCGACATCAATGCCAACAATATCGCCTTGGCATAACACGCGCCCACCGGGAATTCCATGAATCAACTCCTCGTTGACTGAAATGCATGCACTTGCCGGAAATCCTCGATAACCCAAAAATGACGGTTTTGCACCCTGCGCTGTGATGTGTTTGCGGATGATGTCGTCCAAGTCCTTTGTCGTCACGCCCGATTGAATCGTGCGCTCCGCCAGCCGCAAGGCTTGCCCCACAATCATTCCCGCTGTTCGCATCAGTGCGATTTCGCGCGGGGATTTGATAGGAATCATAATCCCAAAGCCCCCAAGCAACGCTGCGATGTGTCCTCAATGGCATGCTGAGAGACTGCACTCTTCAACTTACCCATGCGGGCGTAATAACCTTTAAGAGGTGCGGTATTCTCGTGGTAGGTCTCCAGACGTACACGCACCGTTTCCGGCTCATCGTCCGCCCGACGTTCTAGCGCGCTGCCGCAATTATCGCACACACCATCTTGGCGTGGTTGCCTGTACTCCATGTGATAGCTCGCCCCGCATTTAGGGCAAGAGCGCCGACCGCTCATTCTGCGTTCAATCTCTTCATCAGCAATCTCAATACTCAAAACCGCATCAATGCCTACGGCACAGTCCAACGCCTCAGCCTGCGGAATGGTGCGCGGGAAACCATCAAGGATAAATCCTTTTTGGCAATCATTTTGCGTGACCCGCTCTTGAATTAAGCCAATCATAATGTCGTCTGGCACAAGCCCGCCGCTCTCAACAAAGAGTCTTGCTTTCTTCCCCAATTCGGTACCCGCCGCGATGGCTTCACGCAACATCTGTCCCGTTGAAATAGCGGGGATATCCAGCCTCCGAGACAAGTGCTCAGCTTGTGTGCCTTTGCCTGAGCCAGGCGCACCCAATAAAATCAACTTCATCAATGCTTACTCCAAGAAGCCTTTATAATGGCGCATGACCATCTGTGACTCAATCTGCTTGACAGTTTCAAGCGCAACGCCAACCACGATGAGGATAGACGTACCGCCAATTGCTAGTCCTGCCAAGCCCTGAATACGGCTCATAGCAAGCGGCAAGACAGCAATCAGTCCCAAGAAAAGGGCACCAAAAAGTGTGATTTTATTCAACACTTTCTTAATAAAGTCTGTCGTTGGACGTCCCGGACGAAAGCCAGGGATAAATCCACCATTTTGTTTAAGGTTATTGCTAATCTCAGTCGGATTGAACTGAATCGACTGATAAAAGTATGCAAAGGCAATAATTAACAGCGCATAGACGACCATATATGCCGGTGATGTCATGGCAAAGCTGTTTTCTACCCAACTTGAGAAGCGTCCACCGCCGCCGAACAGCCCGGCAATGGTTGCTGGGAATGATGCAATCGCGCCCGCAAAAATGATAGGCATAACACCGCTCATGTTGACTTTCATGGGCAAATGCGTACTCTGTCCGCCATACATCTTACGTCCCACAACGCGCTTAGCGTACTGGACGGGAATGCGGCGTTCAGCATTGGTCATCCATACAATGAAAGCAATGATGCCAAGGAAAAGAGCTGCCACGATAGGAAGCAAATACCATTGGCCGTCAGAAATCATCGCACCGATTTGGAATGGCAGCGCCCGCCCACGGCTGACAATGGCAGCAAACAGAATAATCGAAATGCCGTTTCCAACACCAAATTCAGTGATTTGCTCACCCAACCACATAATCAACGCACTACCGGCAGTGAACGTAGCGACAATCACGATGGCCATCAATGTTCTGTTGTAATCGTACAAAAGACTGCCTACTTCGCCGCCGTGATCGCGGCCAATCAACATGAAATAGCCGATACCTTGTACAATCGCCAAGCCGACTGTGGCATAACGCGTAATTGCGGCAATCTTCTTTCGGCCTGCTTCTCCGCCCTCTTTTTGCAGGCGCTCGAGTGCCGGAACACCGACAGTCAACAACTGCATGATAATCGAAGCGTTAATATACGGCTGAATCGACAGCGCAAAAACCGTACCGTTTTGGAAAGCGTTACCGCTCATCATGTTGAGCATATCAAATATAGTACCACCGCCGATGGCTTGGTCAAACGCTGCATACAGTGCATCGGTATTCAAGAACGGCACAGGAATAGCTGCGCCCAACCGATACGCAAACAATACCATTAAAGTAAAAAGAATTTTTCGCCGCAGTTCAGGGATTTTCCAGGCGTTGCGTAATGTTTGAATCACTTTGCAATCACCTCAGCCTTTCCACCGGCTGCCTCGATTTTCTCCTTGGCAGACGCTGAGAATGCCTTTGCCTGCACGGTCAATTTTTTAGTAAAATTGCCCTCACCTAGCACTTTCACGCCGAATTTAGCGTGTGGAATCAAGCCGTTTTCAATCAGAATGGCAGCATCAACAACATCGCCATCCTTAAAGCGTTCCAACAGAGCCAAATTGACCGCTGTCGGCGGCTTGGCAAATATATTGGTAAACCCACGTTTGGGAATACGCATTTTCATCGGCAGTTGTCCGCCTTCAAAGCCCGGTTTGCGGCTATAACCGCTCCGCGACTTTTGTCCCTTGTGACCGCGACCGCTGGTCTTGCCATTTCCGCTGCCGTGACCGCGACCTACGCGATTACGTGCGCGTTTTGAGCCTACTGCCGGCGAAAGTTCATGCAATTCCATGACCACACCTCCTACTTCTCGACGGTAATCAAATATGAAATCTGTTTTAATTTTCCCTGTGTTTGTACATTGTCGGGCTGTTCCACCACATCACCGATTTTTTTTAGTCCTAAAGACTTTGCAGTGGCAATATGTGTCTTATTACGCCCAATCAGACTCTTTGTCAGTTTGATTTTCATTTTTGTCACCTACTTCAAAATTTCAGCGACGGTACGACCGCGCAAACGTGCAATTTGTTCGGGCGTTTTGAGCGATTTCAAGCCCTCCATTGTCGCACTGACCACGTTGAGCGGCCGATTGCTGCGCAATGATTTGGTGCGAATATCAGAAATGCCCGCCGCTTCAAGCACGGCACGGACAGGTCCGCCAGCAATAACACCTGTACCGGGCGCCGCCGGTTTTAACAGCACACGCGCCGCGCCAAATGTGCCTAGCACTTCATGCTGAATGGTGGTGCCTTTGCGCGGGATTGTCACCATATTTTTCTTGGCATCTTCAATGCCTTTGCGAATGGCATCGGGCACTTCGCCCGCTTTTCCTAAGCCAAATCCGACTTTTCCGTCACCATTTCCGACAACAACCAGTGCCGAAAATTTCATAACACGACCGCCCTTAACCGTCTTAGAGACACGATTGAGCTCGACAACCTTCTCTTTCAGGTCGGAATTTGGGTCAGTTCTATCTCTTTGCATTGCCATATCCGTCTTCCTCCCTTAAAATTCCAGCCCGGCTTCACGCGCGCCGTCGGCAAGTTCTTGCACACGTCCGTGATACAAGTAACCACCGCGATCAAACACGACCGTCTTGATTTTCTTTTTCTTGGCAGCGGCGGCAATGGCTTTTCCCACTTCACGTGCACCCTCTTTGTTACCGCCATTTGCTTTAAAATCTTTACTATTGCTCGATGCCGAAACCAGCGTTACGGCATTGACATCATCAATAATTTGCGCATAAATGTGATGATCACTACGAAATACGCACAGGCGAGGACACTCGGCTGTGCCCAAAATCTTACCGCGCACGCGACGATGACGGCGCTGGCGTTGCTTATTGCTATCGCGACGTTTAACCATGGTATCCTACCTCCTTATGCTTTCTTGCCGGCCTTGCCTTCTTTGCGGCGGATGACCTCATCCACATATTTAATGCCTTTGCCAAGGTATGGCTCAGGCGGACGTTTTTCGCGAATTTCCGCAGCAAATTGCCCTACTTTTTGCTTATCACAACCACTGATAACAATGCGGTTGGCTGTGGGACATTCAACCGCTACACCTTCGGGCGGCGTCATGGTCACTTGATGAGAGAAGCCGATATTCATAACCAAGTCCTTGCCCTGCATAGTCACACGATAGCCCACACCAATGACATCAAGCTCTTTCTTAAATGTCTCGGTTACACCGACAATCATGTTGTTGAGTAATGTACGCGTCAGTCCATGCAGACTGCGGTTCTCTTTGTTGTCATTGGGACGAACGATGGTAATCACATTTCCGTCCTGTTTGATTTCCATGTTACCATGGAGCGTTTGCGCCAATGCACCTTTAGGTCCTTTGACCTCAATGGCGTTACTCTGTCCGATGGTGACAGTCACGCCGCTTGGCACAGTAATCTCTTTACGTCCAATTCTCGACATTGTGCTTCCCCCTTACCAAACAAAGGCGAGCACTTCGCCGCCGATTTTCTCGCTTCGCGCGCGCTTATCAGTCATGACGCCCTTAGACGTAGAGACAATCGCGATGCCTAAGCCACGCAGGACTTTTGGCAAGTCTTCCGCCCCGACATACACACGCAAACCCGGCTTGGACACACGCTTAATACCGGTAATCACACGTTCATTGTCTTGCGTGTATTTCAAAGCAATGCGCAGTGTACCCTGCCCGTTGTCTTGAATAGTGTTGATGGATTTAATATAGCCCTCTTGTTTCAAGATTTCGGCAATCGATTTCTTGAACTTACTGGCCGGAATATCGACCGAATCATGCCGCGCCGCATTTGCGTTTCGGATGCGCGTCAGCATATCAGCGACAGGGTCTGTTACGTGCATGGGGAATTCCTCCTTGTAAATGAAGTCAAAGGTTAGAGACTTGCTCTCTGCTTTGCTCCTGCGGGGATAAAATAATTTTTTTATACATGGCGCATTGAGGACGCCGCGCCCTACAACGTATATGCCACTTTACCAAGAAGCCTTGCGCACACCGGGAATTTGACCTTTGTATGCCAGTTCGCGGAAGCAAATGCGGCAAACACCATAGTCACGCAAATAGCCGCGTGGGCGACCACAGATAGCGCAACGCGTATAGGCGCGGGTGGAATATTTAGGTTTACGTTGCTGTTTGATAATCATTGATTTCTTAGCCATGTTCTTTTCCTCCCTCTCAACCAGCGTTAAATGGCGCGCCCAATAATGTGAGCATTTCACGCGCTTCTTCGTCGTTCTTTGCGGTAGTGCATATTACAATGTCCATGCCGCGAATTTTATCAATTTTATCGTATTCAATTTCAGGAAAAATAAGCTGTTCCTTAATACCTAATGCATAGTTTCCACGTCCATCAAAAGCATTAGGCGTAATGCCTCGGAAGTCGCGCACACGAGGAAGTGCCACATTGAATAAGCGGTCAATAAACTCCCACATGCGTTTGCCACGCAAGGTGACTTTGACACCAACTGGCATACCAGCACGAACCTTAAAGTTCGCTACCGATTTCTTAGCCCGCGTAATCACGGCCTTCTGCCCGGTGATTACACCGATATCGCCGACAATCGCGTCGAGAATTTTAGCATTGTCACGCGCTTCGCCGGCACCGACATTGATGACAATTTTTTCCAGTTTCGGCGTTTCCATCACGCTTTTGTAGCTAAATTTCTTCACCAACTGGGGCGCAATCTCGGCTCTAAATTTTTCTTGTAAACGTGCCATTTTATTCGCCCCTCCTTAGATATTTTCTTTGCATTTTTTGCATACACGGGTCTTCTTTCCCTCTTTATCAAATGCATACGCCGTACGCGTCGGCGCGTCACACTTCGGGCAAATACGCATGACCTTATTGGCCCGAATAGGTGATTCCATTTTAATCAAACCACCGGCTTCACCTTGCTTGCGCGGTTTTGTGTGTCGCGTGGCGAGATTGATTTTTTCCACAATTACAGTGCCTTTGGACGGGATCGTAGACAACACTTTTCCTTTAGCACCTTTGTCTTTACCCGACAGAACAACGACTTGGTCGTCTTTACGAATATTCAGACTATTCATGTTAAATAACCTCCGGCGCGAGCGACAAAATTTTCATGTAATCCTTATCGCGCAGTTCCCGTGCCACTGGGCCAAAAATCCTTGTACCGCGAGGGTTTTGGTCTTCTTTGATAATAACTGCAGCGTTCTCGTCAAACCGGACATAACTGCCGTCAGCACGATGTACACCCTTGACGGTACGCACAATCACAGCACGGACAACTTCGCCTTTCTTTACCACGCCACCCGGGCTGGCCTTACGCACACTGCACACAATCACATCACCTACACTGCCATAACGACGACCTGAGCCGCCCAGCACGCGAATGCAATTCAATTCTTTCGCGCCGGTATTGTCGGCGACTTTTAAAGTAGATTCCTGTTGAACCATAATGGTTGCCTCCTAGCTAGTTTGCGGCAAGAGCAGAGCTCTTGCCCTACAAGCTTTGCCTATTTCACTTTTTCAACAATTTGCACCAAGCGCCAGCGCTTATCTCTCGATAGAGGGCGCGTTTCCATGACCAACACCTTATCACCAATGTCGCATTGATTTTGCTCATCATGCGCTTTCAATTTATAAGTGCGCTTGATGTATTTTCCGTATAGCGGGTGCTTCATACGGTCTTCAATAGCCACAACGATGGTTTTGTCCATCTTATTGCTGACCACAAGGCCAGTCATGGTCTTACGATAATTTCTTTCACTCATGACTTCGCCTCCTGCAACTGCAACTCGCGTATGATGGTTTTGACGCGCGCAATGTCGCGCTTGACGTCAGCGATACGGATAGGATTATCCAATTGATTTACCGCATGCTGCATTCGAAGATTGAACAGATCTTTCTTCAAATCTTTCAAGGCAACATCAAGCTCTGCAGCTGACATATCTCTAATTTGTGCCGTTTTCATGCCTGTTCACCGCCTTCTTCTTTGACGACAAATTTGCACTTCACCGGCAGTTTGTGCATCGCCAGACGCATTGCTTCACGCGCCATCTCCTCTGTTACACCTGCCATCTCAAACATAACACGTCCGGGTTTGACGACAGCGACCCAGTATTCTGGCGAGCCTTTACCTGAACCCATGCGGGTCTCGGCCGGCTTTTTCGTGACCGGTTTATGCGGGAAAATCTTAATCCAAACTTTACCTGTCCGTTTGACATAACGCGTCATGGCAATACGAGCCGCCTCAATTTGGTTGCTGGTAATCCAGCCCGGCTCAGTGGTCATCAGACCAAATTCACCATAAGTGACTTTATTTCCGCGTTGAGCAACGCCTTTCATGCGTCCGCGTTGCTGGCGACGGTATTTAACTCTTTTGGGCATCAACATAGTCTATTCTCCTTCCTTAGGAGTGCCTTCTTTATTAGGCGCAGGTGTTGCAGGGCGAGGGGCTGCATTCGCAGGGCGCGGAGGACGATTGTCTCCGGCCGGACGTCCGCCGCCTTGCGGACGGTTGCCAAAACCTTGACCGCCACTTGCGGGGCGATTACCAAAGCCTTGACCTTGTGGACGATTGCCGAAACCCTGACCACCTGGACGACCATCACGATTACCGCCGAAGCCGCCGCGACCACCGTCACGTCCACCAAAGCCTTGACCATCGCGGCGCGGGGGCCTGCCGCCGTCTCTTCTGTCACGTCGGTCATCACGGTCACGGCGTTCACGAGGTTTAGGTGCCTCAATCACGCGAGGGCCCATACGATTGCCGACTGTCAGCACTTCACCTTTGTAAATCCAAACTTTCACGCCAATACGACCATACGTCGTTTTGGCTTCTGCGAAACCGTAATCAATATCGGCACGGAGCGTTTGCAGAGGAATTGTACCTTCGTGGTAATGTTCGGTACGCGCGATTTCAGCACCGCCCAAACGACCGCTGCACTGTGTCTTAATGCCTTTGGCGCCGAGTCTCATCGTTCTGCCCATAGCTTGCTTCATTGCACGGCGGAATGAAGTGCGCTTTTCAAGCTGCGCCGCAATGCTTTCAGCAACAAGCTGCGCATTCATATCAGGCTGCTTAACTTCAATTACTTTCAAATCAACCGGCTTACCGATTTTCTTTTCCAGCACGGCACGCAGTTTATCAATATCCTGCCCGCCACGACCAACAACAACACCGACACGTGCGCAATGTACAAAGATGCGAACCTTGGCACTTTCACGTTCAATTTCAATGCGCGGAATGCCCGCAGCATAGAGTGTATCCTTTAAATATTCACGAATTTTGTAATCTTCCAGCAACAGTGCGCCAACATTTTTATTGGGTGCGTACCAACGCGAATCCCAACCTTTAATGACGCCGACACGCATACCGTGCGGATTAACCTTCTGACCCATGTGTGTCTGCCCCCTTACGCTTTCTCGCTGACCGCCACAGTGATGTGGCAAGTGCGTTTGTTAATCCGGAACGCACGCCCCCTTGCGCGCGGCATGATACGTTTGAGTATCGGTCCGGGATTGGCGTAAACCTGCGAAACATACAGGTTGTCGGCATCCATGTTGTGGTTATTCTCAGCATTTGCAACCGCGCTGTTGAGCAATTTCAAAAGCGGTTCGCTGCCTGCTTTGGGTGTGTGCTTTAAGATTGCAGCGGCTTTTTTTGTATCCTTGCCGCGAATAATGTCGCAGATAATGGACACTTTGCGCGGCGAAATGCGAATGTGCTTCGCGTGCGCCTTAGCTTGTTGGATATTATTTTCCATCTTTATCCCCTACCTACCTGATGTCTTTGACCCTGCATGACCACGGAATGTACGTGTCGGCGCAAATTCGCCTAACTTATGTCCGACCATGTCCTCGGTCACATATACCGGCACATGCTTTCGTCCGTCATGTACAGCAAAGGTATGTCCCACAAACTGCGGAAAAATCGTGCTGCCGCGCGCCCAAGTCTTAACGACTTTCTTCTCGTTGGCAGCATTCAGCGCATCCACCTTCTTCAAAAGGTGCGGGGCGGCAAATGGACCCTTTTTAATACTTCTGCTCATCTTCCCACTCCTTTACTTGGCGTTACGACGCTTAACAATGAATTTGTCTGTTCGGTTCTTCTTCTTGCGTGTTTTGTACCCAAGTGTCGGTTTACCCCAAGGTGTAACCGGGCCGGGGCGACCGATGGGACTCTTTCCCTCACCACCGCCGTGCGGGTGGTCACATGGGTTCATGACCGAACCGCGTACTGTCGGACGAATGCCCATATGACGTTTGCGACCGGCTTTACCAATGTTGATGTTTTCATGCTCAATATTGCCGACTTGTCCAATAGAGGCTTTGCAGTTCATCGGCACATAACGCACTTCACCGGACGGCAAGCGTACTTGCGCCATCGTGCCTTCTTTTGCCATCAACTGCGCAGCATTTCCGGCACTGCGAACCATCTGTCCGCCTTTTCCGGGATACATCTCAACATTGTGAATAAACGTACCCAATGGAATGTTCGCCAACGGCAGGCAATTGCCCGGCTTAATGTCAGCACCCGTTCCCGAGTACACAATATCATCTTTTTTCAACCCGATAGGTGCCAAGATGTAGGCACGTTCGCCGTCGGCATATTCAAGCAGTGCAATATTTGCACTGCGATTGGGGTCGTATTCCAGCGCAATGACCGTTCCACCGACATCAAGCTTGTTGCGCTTGAAATCAATTTTACGATATTTTCGCTTTTCACCGCCGCCGCGATGGCGGACGGTAATGCGTCCGTAGCTGTTGCGACCGCCGCTTTTTTTCAGCGTTTCGGTCAGTTTCTTCTCAGGGCGCTTTTTGTCCAACCCCTCAAAACTATTGACCGTCATATGACGCCGTGACGGCGTTGTTGGCTTAAATGATTTGACCGGCATGACTATACCATCCCTTCAAAGAACTCAATACCTTTAGATGCGGGCGTCAAGCGCACAATGGCTTTTTTGAATGCCGAACGACGTCCCACATGCACGCCCATACGCTTTTCCTTGCCCATCATATTTAAAGTATTGACGCTTAGGACTTTGACGCTGAAAATCTCTTCGACTGCGCGTTTGATTTCAATTTTATTGGCATCGCGTGCCACTTGGAAAACATATTTCTTATCTTCCGCACCGCTCATTGACTTTTCAGTGATAATCGGCTTGATGATAATATCGTAGCTGCTTTTCATTACACAAGACCCTCCTCAATGTTTTTCAGGGCTTGCTCATCAAGAACCAACGTTGTGCCGTTCATCACGTCGTAGACGTTCAACACATTGCTGAATGTCGTGTTGACACCCTCAATGTTACGCGCGCTCTTGTAGACATTGACACGCGGCTCCGACGTCACAAGCAATGCTTTGCCCGATACATTAATCGCACTCAACAGATTGACGATGGATTTCGTTTTGATTTCCGCCAAATCAAGGTCGCGAATGACAATAATTTGCTCGTTTGCCGCACGGAGTGACAGCGCACTGCGCAATGCAACACGGCGCAGTTTTTTATTAACTGCCGTAGCATAGGAACGAGGCTTAGGGGCAAACGCGTTGCCGCCACCTGTCCATTGCGGATTGCGGGTCGATCCGTGGCGAGCGCGGCCTGTGCCTTTTTGCGCCCATGGCTTGCGCCCGCCGCCGCGCACTTCTGCGCGGGTCAAGTTGCTCTGCGTACCTTGACGCTTGTTATTTAGATGTGCCGTAATAACAGTGTGCAACGCGGCTTTATTGGGTGTCGCGCCGAATACGGTTTCGGAGAGCTCAACGTCCCCAACGGCTTTGCCGCTCATGTCATAAATCTTTGCTTTTGGCATGGATATGAGCCTCCTCTCTACTTCTTGTTGTTCATCACAGTATTGCGCAGGGTAATCAATGCACCGCGCGGGCCGGGAATCGCGCCGCGAACGGCAATCAAATTCAAGTCGGAATCAATTTTAACGATTTCCAAGTTCAGTGTCGTCACCTGTTCGCTACCCATGTGTCCGGGCATTTTCTTGCCGGGGAATACGCGACTCGGGTCAGAATTAGCACCCATTGATCCTTGGTGACGGTGAACCGGGCCGCCGCCATGCGACATCCTGCCGCGCGAGAAGTTGTGGCGTTTAATTGTACCTGCAAAGCCTTTACCTTTACTAATGCCAGTCGCGTCGATACGGTCACCCTCGGCGAAGACATCGACTTTGACTTCATCGCCCGGATTCATGTTCTCGGCGTTTGTCAGCTTGAATTCGCGTAGGTGTTTGAGTGTTGCCACCCCGGCTTTTTTTAGATGGCCGAGTTCGCCTTTACTGAGCGTCTTTTTGGTTTCCTTAAAGCCAAGCTGTACTGCGCTGTATCCGTCACGCTCGACTGTTTTAACTTGCACGACACTGCATGGTCCGGCCTCAATCACCGTTACGCCAATGGCTTTTCCTTGCTCATCGAAAACCTGTGTCATGCCAACTTTTCGTCCGATAATAGCTTTTTCGATAGGTTTTTGCATGATTGGTATATCCTCCTAACATTGGTTGGCTAATGTCCAACTTGTTCACTTGCCACATCTCATATTATGGCACTTTTTTACAGTTTCATCTCAATTTCAATACCTGCAGGCAAATCCAGCGAGCGCAAGGCTTCAGTTGTTTTTGCTGTGGGGCGATGAATATCAATAATGCGCTTATGTGTGCGCCGCTCAAATTGCTCACGGCTGTCTTTGTTGACGTGTACAGAGCGCAAAATGGTAATAATCTCTTTCTTGGTCGGCAACGGAATCGGCCCTTTTACTGTTGCTCCCGTACGCTTGACTGTTTCAACGATACGTTCTGCCGATTGATCAATCAACTGATGGTCGTATGCTTTAAGCCGAATGCGAATGATATTTGCGTCCATAAATATTTCCTCCTTGTCTTTAACTGCCCACTCTCCCGTGCGTGTCACATACCCGCACAAAAAATACCGACAGCGTTCTGCCGGCCAGTCACTGGTCAAAATACGGCAGTCATTACGCCTGTAATCATGTACAGACTTTGCTCCCTCAAAGCTACCCGCCCGCTTGACAAAAGCAAACGGCAATCTCCAAGTTCACAGCTCCCGCCCCCCTTTCATCACAAGCTTGAAAGTTAAGCGACTAGGGAAGTATACTACACCCTACCCGCTTTGTCAAGCACTTTTTCAATATTTTTTGAAAATTTTTTTCTAGTGGTTGCAAACGTCATGTTTTTCAACATCGTACGGATAATCATATGATCCGTGTTTATATGCATAAAACGAAGTTTCTGCGTTACACATAACATCCCCTGCACATTCGTTTCACAACGCTATGAAATCCATTGCGCCGCCGCGATTGTCAAGCCACCCAAACCGCACCACAACACGGTATACAGTAGACAAATCTGCCCCAATACATTATATTTACGGCACGAGTAATCCCATACATTCAATTTCAGCCAAAGGTTGACTACGCACCCCACGGCAAATTCTACCGCTGTGATGCCGATACCAGCGGCGATAGCTGCCATCCAGAGCGTCAAACCCTGCTGGCTCAGCCAAATCAAAAGCAAAAAACAAACCCCGCCCGCGATAAACATGCTGACATGACTGCGTCGACGCCACAACAATTCAAGCAAAACATACCCCGTGCCGCCAACAGCAAACCACAGTGATATCATTGCCATGCTCATTAAAAGAACCCCGTGTCAGCATTGCTGAGTTTTTCCAGTACGGCGTCTACATCTTGCCGCGAGGGGCAATGGTTCTCGACATAGCGTGCCAGTGCTGCTTTTCGTTCATCCGACAGTGTCGAAAATGTTTGCAGTGCTTGCGGCCTCTGCATCAACCCCAAGTGCAAACCCAGCGGTAAGTCAATGTGTTCCATGCCTGCTCCTCCTGTGAATATTCTCACAAGAGGTATCTTTTCCCATTGCCGCCAAATTTATGCCACTAGCCAAACGACAAAGTTTACGGTATAATTAACACGATTATGCGTAAGGAGCGGCATCCTCATGACTATACATAAAATCGACAAACACGGTATCGTTATATTTATCACGCAGCAAGAACTCAATGTACTGAGCATTTCGTGGACACAGTTTAACAACAGGATTGCACAACAATGGGTGCGTGACGCTTTGCGCAACGCCGGCATCGCAGACGCAACACCTGTATCAATTGAAGCGTTCCAAAATAATGGCGGCATCTTGCTCTTTGCTATATTGCCATCCCAGTCGTTACTGTTTCGATTCGACTGCTTTGAAACATTGCTTGAAGCTGTCGCCGCCATCGATCAACCTGAGCAACCAAACGACTTGTATGCCCTGCGTGAGCATTATATTCTGGTACTGCACGGCGAACCGACACCGCAATGGTATGAGTTCGCCCGCCCGCAGCAACTTTCTATCGCTTACCTTAATGAACATGGCAAACAACTTTTGCACGGCGATGCAGTTGGACAACTAGCGCATATTTTCAGCTGCGTGTAGGAGGGGGGCACACACCCGAATGTCTCGCAAATTGCCACACGAGTAAAAACACAGGCGGGCAATCCCCGCCCCTGCACGCGGAGGTATTATAGTGTATCATGAAGATTTCATGCGCCAAGCCTTGACATTAGCCAAACAGGCCGCCGCGCTTGGCGAAGTGCCTGTCGGATGCGTCGTTGTACACAACGGCACAGTTATCGGGCGCGGCTACAACACCCGTGAAACCAAGCAAAGCGCTATCGCCCACGCCGAAATCAACGCCATCATGCAGGCCTGCCAAACGCTTGGGACTTGGCGTTTGGACGACTGCACAATATATGTCACATTAGAGCCATGCCCCATGTGTGCCGGCGCGATTTTCAACGCCAAAATCCCGCGTTTAATCTACGGTGCCCGCGACCCAAAGGCCGGGGCGATTTCAGGACTTCTGCATCTGTTTGAGTATCCGTTGCCGCACAAATTGGCCGTCACGCCCGAAGTGTTAGGTGAAGAATGCTTAGCGGTGCTGCGGGATTTTTTTGAAAGCTTACGATAACCTGATAATTTCGTGCATGAAATGCTAGGCGTATACTCAACTCAAGTACTGCAATATTTCAAGCAATGCGACGACGACAGCATGCCGTCCGGCATCAATGCGCTGTTGGGGCATTTCCATGACAATGCAGCCATTTCATGTTCCTTTGACCATGCAGAAACAACATTATGTGGCATCATCGAGGTTGAATGGCAATTCATGGATGTCGGCGACGAGTAATGTTATCTCTCTTGCGTAGTGAATAGATAAGGCAATGACCCTCATCCGTGCTTTGCGGATGGGGGTCATTGCTTTGTCGCATTATTTACAACACATATCCTGCGTCACCGCCCAACGCATCGCAAGTGTCAAACACCACGCGACCGTTTAGAGCATCGGCGTTTTCTTTAATTTCATCATGCGGCATTAGAATCACCACAATATCAGTGTTGGCCAGGAACTCATCGGGCGTAAAGACCTGCCCATCCACCAACTTGTCGGCAACATACGGGTCGTACCAAGTTGCCCCGCATATGCCATCTTTTTGCATTTCTTCAAACAGTTGCAATCCCGGACTTCCGCGTGTGTCGTCTACGTTAGCTTTGAATGTCAACCCGTAGAAAGCGACCCGCGCGAAGTCAGTGATGTTTTCAGTCAACATAATGGCTTGCAGACGTTCGAAAACATAGCGCGGCTGCCCGTCATTGACAGCGCGCGAAGCGGCGACAACGGTCATGACTTCGGGATGGTCACCCACCAAAAACCATGGGTCAACCGAAATACAATGCCCACCTACGCCCGGCCCCGGAACATGTACATTGACACGCGGATGGCGGTTGGCCAACGCAACAAGTTCCCGCACATCAACGCCTTCAAAATGGCATAAGCGCGACAGCTCATTGGCAAATGCGATGTTGATGTCGCGATACGTATTCTCCACCACTTTTGAGAGCGCAGCCGTCTTGACGTCAGTCGTGACGATTTCACTTTGACAGAAAGTACGGTACAGTGCAACCAGCCTTTCAGCTGTTTCCTCGTCATCAGCCCCTACTGTACGGCTATTATTCGTTAATTCATGCACCATATTGCCGGGAATGACCCGCTCGGGCGCATGCGCCAGCTTGACTTGCTTGCCACTTGCCGCCACCAGCGGACGTACCGCCTCGTCAATCGTCCCCGGCGCAATGGTCGACTCAACACAAATAATCGCACCATCGCTGCAAATTTCAAGCACCGACTTGACCGCCGCTACAATGTACTTAGCGTCAATTTTCTTTGTGTCGGCGCAATATGGCGTCGGCACGGCAATAATATAGCAGCCGCTGTCGGCACATACCGTGCTGAACTTCACCTTAGACGAGGCCTTTTCCATGAGTTCCGGCAAACCATTTTCTTCAAAGGTCAACTGCCCGGCGTTGAGTTTATCCACCAGTGCTTGATTAATATCTGTGCCTACGACTTCCACGCCGTTTGCGGCTAACATGAGTGCTGTGGGCAAGCCAATGTAGCCCAGCCCGATGACGTTGATTGGTTTCATAGTTCCCTCTTGACAATTTTTAGTTCAGTTCCATAAACGACCTCACCTCCATTTAAGGAGGCTTTGGCAAGCCGCAACGGCCCTATAACATTTTTATTGTATCATATTTTGACAGATTTTGCAAATCCTAAACCTAAACCAAGCTCACACAACAAGTTTTCGAGCCGGGCCTGCTCATGCTTTATAATCGGCAAAGATGGGTTAAAGAAATAATGGCTTAACACATCGGCATCTTTCACAAGTTCGCTGTACACATCGTGCACAGCATTCTTTGTGCTGTGATGTTTGACCGCAGTACATATCATTTCTAACTCTTCATCAGTAACGATATTCAACGGTCTCAAAATCTCTCTCGCCCTTGCACTGCCGTGCAGCGCGTGATCTTTGGAGTCATCGGTCAGCAGCGAATGTATATCGTGCAACAGCCCAATCATAATCGCAATTTCGTGGTTTAGTTTTCGTTTTATCGCCAGCATGGCGGCGAAATTAGACACAGAGTGCAAGTGATGCTCAACAAACCAAAGTTCACCGTGCCGTTTCGTTTGCGCCAATACTATTTCGTCAATGTGGCGGCGTAATATTTCAACGCGGTTTTCCATTACAACAACTCCCCCCGCAATGCCGCCGCGTCCATCGTCGAATAATACCCTAGTGGCACGTCAAGCATACTCACTGCGCCGCGCCGGCCGTCATCGTACAGCCTCTTGACCGCCCGCGCGCAGGCGACCAAAACGCTGCCGGTAAATTCGGGGTTACTCTCCAGTTTGAGCGCAAATTCCATCGTTTGCCGCTGTGCCGATGTCGTACCGCTATGCACTACAAAGCCGCCGTGCGGCATTTTTTTATGCTCGGCATTAAGCTCCTCTTGTGTAACAAAATGCACCGCCGTATCATAGTCGGCAAAGTACGCCGGCATCGACACAATAGCTTGTGTGACCGTCTGCTTGTCAGCGCCGTCTTTCAACACAACATAACACACGCGCTTATGCTTGTCCCGCGTCGTCAATGCCGCGCCGTTTCCTGCGCGCACCTGCTCAATGGCCTGCGGCACAGGCACAGTATACTGTGTGGCGTCCTGCACGCCCTCAATGCGGCGAATGGCATCAGAGTGTCCTTGGCTTACGCCGTCGCCCCAAAATGTCGCCGTTTCCCCTTTGGGCAAAATCGCGCCTGATAGCAGGCGCATCAGCGAAAACAACCCCGGATCCCAGCCTGCGCTGATCAACGCCAGCGTATCCTGCGCCGCACTTCGCATCATGTCGAAATACTCAGGAATCCGCGAGTGGGTATCGTAGCTGTCCACAGTATTAAATTTGGCGACGAATTGCGGCCCTTGTACCATTAAATCTGTGGCCGACCCGCCACAGAGTATCATAACATCTATATCGCTGCACTTCATCGCCTCTTCGGGTGTAATGACTGCCACGCCTTGCGTTTCGAGTTTGATAGCCTGCGGGTCACGCCGTGTCACTACGCAAGATAAAGTCATATCTTGCGCATGAGCGACGGCTTTTTCCACCCCGCGCCCAATGTTGCCGTAGCCAACTATGCCAATGTTGATGTTTTTCATATGTACCCCCAAAGTTATTTATATTACGCAGTATGCTTATTAAGTAGCATTGACAAGATATTCTTTATTATCGAGGATTTTCTGCCCATTGACACAAGCTACACAGCCACAAATCGTCATACCATCTTGCTTGGCTTTGAGTTCTGCTTCGAGAACACCTTTCCAGAACTCGCTGTCAGGGTGCGACCTTGCAAGTGCAATGGCATCATTGATAGGGACAATACATTGCTCCAATTCGACAATCAAAGCATCGGTAGCCGACTTCTTCGCCGCATCGCTATCCTTCAAATCAAGCCAAGCCTGCCCAACCTTAACAAGGTCGTCGGCACAGTAATCCACAGAAATCATCTCTTTAATTAAATCAGTCAATCTTTCTTTCATATTCTTGTTTAGCCTCCGTACAAAATATAAATTCGTGATATTCGCCTATCACTCCCATTATACCCTCTGAACATGAATATACCATAAACTTTTGTATTTGTAAATGTCACGCCTCTACACGCTCACACTCAGTCCTCTAAGTCGTGAAAAGCATGATTTCCGCCTTTTCACGACTTAGCCTCCCTGTTCGTGACATCGGTACTTCTTTGTAATTGACAATTTTGACAACTTGATTTACAATAGAAATACTCGTAAGAGCGGCTCCTTGCTGCTCCCGGATATTGTGAGGTGAACTGCCTTGATTGAAGTTAATAGCCTAACCAAACGGTACGGCAACAGCCGCGGTATCAATGATGTGAGTTTTCACGTCAAAGAGGGCGAGATTGTCGGCTTCCTCGGCCCCAACGGCGCGGGAAAGACCACCACTATGAATATTTTGACCGGCTACCTGTCAGCGACAAGCGGCGCGGCCTCGGTAGCAGGCATTGACGTGCAAAAAGACCCTATCGCCGCCAAAAAGCGCATCGGCTATCTGCCCGAACATCCGCCGTTGTATGTTGAGATGACGGTGCGGGAATACCTGAAGTTTATCTGCCGGCTCAAGGGTGTGCCGTCTAGCCAACATGACACGTCCATCGTGGAAGCCTGCGAATTGGTTAGCATCACCGACGTGCAAAAGCGCGTTATTCGAAACCTATCCAAAGGTTATCGGCAACGTGTCGGACTGGCCCAGGCGCTCATCGGCAACCCTGATGTACTGATTTTAGACGAACCGACCGTCGGGCTTGACCCGCGGCAAATTACCGAGATTCGAAAAACCATCAGCACGTTGGGCAAAAAGCGCACCATTATCTTATCCACACACATTCTACCCGAAGTCAGCGCCATTTGCGAACGCGTACTGATTATCGCCAACGGCAAAATCGTCGCCGACGGCGACCCGAACACCCTCAGTCAAGACATTGCCGAAAAATCACGGTTGGTCGTGCGCCTGCCAGGCAACCCGAGTACCGTCATGTCTGCGCTAAAAAGTGTCGACGGCGTGCGCGGTGTCGAGCAGCTCGCACAGTTGGAGAAAGGCGCGTACGACTACGCCGTCAGCAGCGCGCCAAACATCGACGTCCGCAAACCACTGTTCAACACACTAGCTAAGGCAAATGTACCCATCTTGCGACTGGCACCCGAAACACTGTCATTGGAAGAAGTGTTTCTGCGGCTCGTTGAACAAGATGATCCCCAAGAGGAGGCGATCCAAGCATGAACGCAATATTTCGGCGCGACTTGCGCTCGTATTTAACCTCGCCGCTCGGCTATGTCTATATCGCGGCATTTTTCCTGGTCACAGCCGTCCGCTTTTTAACAACTAACGTTGTAGCGGGACGTTCCGACTTATTCCACGTCTTTGACTACATGGCATCGTTCTTAATCTTCGCCACGCCGCTGCTCACCATGCGGCTTTTTTCCGAGGAATTTAAACTCAAAACCGACCAATTGCTCTTTACATCGCCGGTACAAGTCATCCACATCGTCATGGGCAAGTTCTTTGCCGCATTGACGCTCTTTCTGTTCGTCATGACGCTCGGCCTCATCTTCCCGCTGACTGTCGCGCAGTTCGGCACGGTCAACGTCGGCGGCGTGTTCGGGCATTACGTCGCCTTGATTTTCGCGGCAGCGGCATTTATCGCTATCGGTCTATTCTTCTCTGCATTAACTGAAAGTCAACTCATTTCGGCCTTGACAACGCTCGGCTTCCTGCTGGCATTGTTACAGCTTGACCAAGCCTCACGCCAATGGACGTCCGGTTTTTTGCGCTACGTTGCCGCCGTCGTCGGACATATTTCTATCTTCCGTCGCTATGAGCTGTTCACCCGCGGACTGTTCTCGCTGGCCAGCTTGGTGTTCTACCTATCAGTCTGCGCGTTCTTCTTATTCCTGACCGCGCGGGTCATCGAGCGCAAACGCTACAGGTAATCGGGAGAAAGAATATGAAAAACAAACAAAAGTATAACACTGTCACGCTCATCTATACGACATTTTTCTTGGCTGCCGTAATTTTGCTCAACGTCATCGCCGGATTGTTATCGGCACGCTTCGGCTTTGAGTACGACATGACGCCAGACCGCCGCTACGCCCTGCACAACGAAACACTGACGCTCTTGCGCCACGTCGATGTCCCCATTCAAATTACTGTTTTCGAAGCCGAGCAAGATATGCAAGGCGACCTGATTTCGCTGACAATTTACGAGCAGTTGCGCCGCTATACGCAAAACAGCAACGGCAACATCACTGTGCGCTACATTGACCCTGATCTCAACCCCGCCATCGTGGCTCCTTACCGCGAAGCTTTCCCGCACACCGGACGCAGCAGCATCGGCGTGCGAAATCTGGCGACAGACGCTTTCCGCGTCATCGAATGGCCCTCACTCATTGAAGTAAGCGACAGCGCCATCGCACGCTGGCAAGCCGGCGGTTCGCAACCTCATCCCGATATCCCGGGTGATTTTGACATTACCAGCGAAGCGACATTCAACACCGCCATCCAATTTGTTCTCAACGAGCGCAATGCCACTGCGGCCATCATCGTCGGGCACGACAGCCAGTTCCCTGACGCCGAAAGTTCCGCCGCGCGTATTGCTGATATTTTAACGGTACTACACCGTCAAAACATCGCCGTCATTGAAGTCGACTTGCGCATTGAAGATATCCCGCAAGGCACCGAACTCGTCATCTTCCCCGCGCCCGGCACCGACCCGTCATACGCTGAACTGGAAAAGCTTGATACATTCTTTGACTCGCCCGAGCAGTTCCAAAGTGCCATCTTTTTCACCATGTCGGACAATAATGAAACGCCGCGCTTAGATGCCTTCTTGCGCGAATGGGGCGTCGACATGAATACGCAGCACCAATTCATCACTACTCCGCAAAATCAGCTTGCGCCGGAAGTGTTTATCCCGTCAATTGCCTCATCGCACGACATATTCGGCGGCATGACCAATGAAAACACTGACTGGGTATTTCTCGAGTACGTTCGCCCGATGGAATTGCTGTGGCAATCACACGGCAACCGTCAAACCATCCCGCTAATATTTACGCCGGACAATGCCACCGCACGCGACCGCGCCGAGCCAAACATCGCCGCACTCTCGACAAGCGGCCGGTTCACCATCGGCGCGCTTGTCGAGCAGATGAATATCCTCAACCGTCCCGCCGATATGGGCGGCAACTTGCAAAGCATGACGACACTTGCTGTTCTGCCGCACGCCATCGGCGTCATCAACGACCCGCAAGGCCGAATCCACGGCGCGGCCAACGAGCGCATGATAACACACATCGTCAACTACCTCGTGCCGCAAGACATCACGGTCAGTGCCATACGCCGTCAGCTCAGCGACCCACCCATGGTAGTCAACAACGCCGCGGGTCTGTGGGTACTGTATATGCTGATTTCCGCAGGACTGTTCGTGGCAGGGTTTGTTGTGTTTATCACACGGCGGCATAAATAGATACAAGGCGTAGGGAGAAACAACATGAAAAAAATTATCATCGCCGCCATCGCCGTGTTAATCCTCGGCGGTGCGACCATGTTTTTAATGCTCAGCGACAACAACGCAATACCACCCGATGAGCCCAACGGTCCAACAACTGCCGGACGCCCCATCGATATTAACTTCGATGATGTCACTGCCATCGACTTCACGCCGCGCATGGGCATGGCATATACCATTACCATCACGCGTGACGCCGACGGCGAAGAGACGGCTGCGCTGACGCCCGGGCGTGACGGGTTTGATTACCAACAAGTCTTGCTCATGCGCTCGGCAACCGCCGCCGTGGCATTGGAGCATATCTCACTGTTGCGGCGTAATGTATCGCCCGATGAACTCACGTATTTCGGTTTTGACGAGCCCCTGATGCAGTGGACCATCCACGCCAATGGCGATCAATACAGCTTTGAAATGGGTGCCGACGCCGGCGGCGGCGACAGCGTCTATGTCCGCGCGGCAGACGGCACTAACGTGTATTTGCTGCCCTTTATGTCAGGCATCCTATTTGCCCGCGCTGAACATGAACTGCGACTTTTGCGTTTCCTGCCCGACTATGCATCCCGCGTTGATGCACTGCTGTCTCTGAATTACTTTGACATCCAAGGCAGCCGAACGCCCTTTTCACTGCGACGCATGACCGACGACGAAGCCGAAGTCGCGCCGCTAATGGCTATGTATCAATTCATTACCCCCACCACTATGTTCATCGAGAGCCATTATCTCAACGAATTGCTTTTCGACCCCTTCTTAGGCATTGGATTCAGCGCCGTCGTTGAGGACGACCCCGAAGACTTAGCTATCTACGGACTCGACGACCCGTACGTCGTCCATGTGCGCGACATCCATGGTTGGGAAGCCACCCTGCTTGTCGGAAACGAACATGAACACGGCGGACGGTATGTCAAATTAGAGGGCTTTCCGACTGTTTTCCACGATCGTGCCGGCGATTACAGCTTTCTCGACATCAACTACACCATTCTCATCAACCGCCTGTTCTGGCTGCATGAAATCACCGACATCGCCCGCGTTGAGTGGCAATTCAGCGGCGATTTATATATCGTCGAATATGACGTAACCGATGATGATTTCCATGCCACATTCAATGGTGGCGACATCAGCAGCAACAATGCGCGGCGGTTATACCAAAATACATTGCTTTTGCACATTCACAGCCGCATAGATGACGATGCGATGCGCGGCGAACATTACGGCAGCATTACTTTGTTCTTCCGTGACGGCAACACCGAGGAATTGTCATTTTACGTCCATACCGAACGTATCCTCAACGCGCGGCTAAATGGGTTGGACCTCGGACTGACGGTGTCCCGCAGCGGCCGCCACGGCCTTGATGACTTGCTCAACCGCTTTGACATTGTGCAGGCCGGCGATGAACTGCCAAATTGATGATAGAACAACTCGACACCATCGCCGCTATCGCCACACCGCCCGGCACCGCCGGCATCGGCGTTATCCGTGTCAGCGGCGCAAACGCCATTCCGGCCGCTCAAGCAATTTTTAAGCCATTGCACGACGCATTGGCAAATACTCCCGCGCGGCAGCTCATCCGCGGCAATATTTATGACAATCACGGCAAACTGCTTGACCAAGCCTTAGCTGTCATCATGCCTGCCGGTCAAAGTTATACCGGCGAGGATGTTGTTGAACTGCACTGCCACGGGTCGCCAATTCTTTTGCAGTTGGTGCTGGATTTGCTCTTCGCCCAAAGCGTACGGCTTGCCGAAGCCGGCGAGTTCACGCGCCGCGCTTTCCTTAACAACTGCCTCGACCTGACACAAGCCGAAGCCGTCCACGATTTGATTACCGCGCCCAACGAAGCCGCAGTACGCAACGCTGCGGGACAACTTGACGGGCTGCTTGCCCGCCAGCTCGACGCCCTCTGGGCGGCACTGACCGGCGTCTGCGCGCACTTTTATGCCTGTTTAGACTATCCCGACGACGGTGTCATTGATCTCGATATACCAACACTGACATCTGCCATACGTGACATTCATACCAAACTATCGGCACTCGCGGCAACACATTCTCGCGGCCGGAAAATGCGTGACGGCATCAAAACAGCCATTGTCGGACGGCCAAACGTCGGCAAATCGTCGCTGCTCAACGCTCTGTTGGGCTACGAGCGTGCTATCGTTTCGCCAACCGCCGGCACAACACGCGACACGGTCAGTGAAACAATTACACTGAATGGCAGCCTTTTTCGCGTCATTGACACCGCAGGTCTGCGCGACGGCTGTGGCGAAGTCGAACAGCTGGGCATCGAGCGGACGCAGCGCACCCTACAAGAGGCCGACCTGCTTCTCATCGTACTCGACGGCTCACAGCCGCTGACGGTGGAGGATAAAACCGTGCTGGCGCTGGCGCATGAACGCACCATTATCGTGGTAAATAAAATAGATCGTACAGAATGCAAAATACAGAATGCAGAATATGCAAAAAAAAGTGTGCGACTCTCTGCTTTGACAGGTGAGGGCATTGATGGTTTGGCCGATGCCATGTCTGATCTATTCAACGACGAATCAATCCCGTCCGACGGCACGATTTTAACCAACGCTCGCCAGTCCGACGCTATACGCCGTGCAGCAACTGCCGTTGATACAGCATGCCACGCATTAGAAAATGCAACCCCTGATGCCGTGATTTTCGAGTTGGAAACAGCCCTCGAAGCCCTGGGACAGTTGACAGGCAAACTGGTGCAAGTGAGTATTGTTGATGAAGTGTTCGGGAATTTTTGCGTGGGAAAATAAGAACAAAAACGGACGACTAAAGGGCACCCCAACGCTGCTAGCTTCTAATTACTCATTAAACACACTCTTCCCGAATTTATCAACGCCTACAATCAGTGGCATATCTTTCACCGTCAGCCGCCTGATTGCCTCACATCCCAAATCTTCAAAAGCGATGACCTCGCATGCCGTCACGCATTGCGCCATCAGCGCCCCGGCGCCACCGACAGCACAGAGATAAAATGAACCTGTTTCTTTCATGGCATCCACAACTGCCTGGCTGCGCGAACCTTTGCCAATTGTCGCGACCAAACCTTCACGCAACAATTGCGGTGTAAAAGCGTCCATACGCTCGGCCGTCGTCGGTCCGCACGAACCGATAATTTTACCCGGCGGCGTTGGCGTTGGCCCGGCATAGTAAACTACGCTGCCTTTCAATTCAAAGGGCAGCGTTTCATTTTGTGCCGACATAGCAATCAACCGCACATGAGCAGCGTCACGTGCGGTGTAAATCGTGCCCGATAAGGCTATCATATCCCCCGCCCGCAAATCGGCACAAGGTAAATTTTCAACAGCGATGTATTGCATAATGTTCGCCTCAATTTCGGCTAATGCTCACTTGGCGCTTTTTGCGTTTACAAGCTCGTCCCTAGTAATTCTTGCTAACGCACATAATGCTTTCGCATCTGAAAAGTCTGTAACAATATAACTATTCTCGTTTATACCTATTTCAAGTTTTATATTATTAGCACTCAGAAAAGAGTCACCGGCTACGGTCTTTTTCAAATACCATCTGCCGCTATCACCCATTCGCGTGCAAATAATGCCTAGATTTACGCCGTCCAAGACAATGTTATGTGTACCGACCATCGACTTTGCTTTAACCTTACCTGCGCCTTTTAATTTATCAAGTACAAAGTCTTTGAAATCCATATTGCACCTCTAATAACATGAATCAGCAGCCCATTAAACGTCAATCAAACGTATCCAATGCCATCGGTGTGGCAATGCCCTCAGGGCGCACCGCCTCAACCTGCTGTGACACAATGTCCAGCATTTCCGGCATATTGGCAAGCAATTCTAAGAACTGCTTGGCCCGTGCCGTGATCTGGTTGGTTTCCTGCGCTGTCTGCGTCTTTACGCCGCGGATGACTTCCTGTGCCTCACGCAACAGCTCCTCCAAGGCCAAGCGAATCTGCGCCGCGTTATACCGCGCCTCGCGCTCAATCGCTTCAGCGCGATGATACGCCATCGACTCGGCATCCAAGCTGGTCTTAACCTTGCTTTCTAATGTTTTCAATGCCAGCCGCAGTTTTTTAATCTCATCTTTACGTTGCTCGGCACGCTGTCGTACTTCGCGGTAATTGTCGGCATTGACCGCCATTTCGCGCTCCAACTGCTCACGAATGGAGATATGCGCATCAATCTGCCGCCCCATACGCTCAATTTCATCTTTCTGTTCATCGATTTTTTCCAGCAGTTCTTCGTCCGGCTCGGATACAAACGTCTGCGCCGGCGCGCTGACAACTTTCTCGACCGGCACTTGAACAATTTTTTCAATCACTCGCTCAACAGGCACTTCAACGATTTTCTCAACAACTTTTTCAACTACCCGCTGTTCGGGCTGCTGTTGCGCTAACTTCTGCTTCAACGCCTCGCATTCCTGTTTCAACTTATTATGCGTCATTTGCAAGGATGCCGCGTACTGCTTATACTTGTCAATTTCCTTGCGGTTGGTCGTATGCATTTTAGTAATGTACTCGGTCACGTCTTTCTTGTCGAAACCGTTGAGTGCACTACGGAAATATTTTACCGGCGGTCTTTGCTCCACAAAAAGACACCACCTTTCTGTTACAATCTAAATTCCCCCTCCTTAGAGAGGTTCGATATGCCGCTTGCGTAGCACGCCGCAGACGGACGAGACACTCACCGACGATGAGCCATCGTCGCTACACCAAATTACAGATATTTATCAATCCAAGCCGCCAGCACCGCTTTTGATTTAGCGCCGACCGAGCGCTCAGCTTCCTGCCCGCTTTTGAAAATCACCAATGTCGGCACACTCATCACACCATACTTCATGGCTACTTCCATATGCGCCGATGTGTCCAACCCGCCAATGGCAATCTTGCCGTCATACTCAGCGGCCAGCTCGTTCAAAATTGGTTCTACCATACGGCAGGGCGCGCAGCCCGGCATCCAAAAATCAACCAATACCAACGGTTGCGCCGTAAATTGCTCAAAAGTTTCAGCAGTCAAGTCTACACATTTTGCCATGTCGCATCCCTCCTAAAAACACTTAGTGTTAAGCATACCACAAAACCTGTCGAAAAGTCAACCTAAAAATTGATTCTTTGACGAGAAAATTCAGTTGGCACGAATGTACTCAAACCAAACTCCGGGCATAGTTGTATGTTCCAGCCTGAGCGTATCGCCGCTAAGCAGCATGTTCCAAGTGGTTGCAGCAGCTGGCGAACCTTCCGGAAAGACTGACAACACACCATTGTCGACCAACCACGCAAAGCCGGGAACACTACCCATAGACGCCGTGCCGTCAGCATTAAAAACCCAGTACCCTCTGGTTATCGTTCCCAACAAATCCCAATCCCATGTACCGACCAAAGTGTCAAGCAGCCCACCGTCTGTTTCTACTGCAAACTCACCATCCGGCTGCTCAGGCGGCGCAATATTGCCAAATTCATCGTCAGGCGCGCCACTAACATCGGCCGGCGTAATGATAAACCTAAAACGGCGAAAATTCTCAGCCGTATAATGCAATCGAATTTGTCTCCAACCGTCAGGCACGTAAATGTCAACCGAATCATGGAGCATCGCACCGCCCAAAATCATATTTTGAATACTTGACCTACCCGCAGATACGCCATCGATATAAGCGTTCCAATCGCCCCCGTAAACGCGAAATGAGCCACTGCGATTGTTTTCAATGGTGAAATGCACAGCAATCCGCCCATCATTTCCCATCTCAACGTGCGTCAGCGTAAACGCGACGTTACGGTGTTCAGCCGTTTCACCAACTGTCACGTTGATAGTCGGCAAAAGCCAGCCAGGTACAACAAACCAAAGAAGAGCAAAGAAAATCGCAGCAAGCACAACAAGCGAGCCGAGACAGCCCAGGCAACCGCCAACTGTGCTTTTAACTGCCTTTTTGTCTGCTGCCATTTCAAAGGCTTTTCCATTAAGCACAACCTCATCGTTAATTGTTATCTCAATGGTATTATCATCGTGGTCATCAGGACCAACTTCGCCTTCAACCTCCGGCACAGCCGGAATCTTCACCGACGTATTGCAATATTTGCAGGTATAAATATTGTTCTCCACACCGTCAACCTCAAATGGCGCTGTGCAATTGGGACAAGTTAAAATTTTCATAATTTCCTCCATTATATCGCAGGGATGCACCGCTACAAACCCTAAATCCCCATCTCCATCTTTACCAATCTCTTCAGTTCGGCCTCTTCCGTACCCACCGGCACGAACCCGACCTTTTTGTACATGGCAATGGCACGTACATTGTTCTCAGCAACACGCAAATGAAGAACTTTGCGCCCCAGCGAGCGGTACAAACTGATAGCGTGCCCGATCAGCTGCGGTCCGATGCCTTTTCCGCGATGCGCCTCACTCAGCGCCACAAGTGCGATATGTCCCCGGCCCTCATCAGCCAAAAATGCTGTGTCCAGCACAACAAGACCGAGCACTTCACCGCCTTGGTCGCGTACCAACGTCACCGCTCGCGGATGCTGCATTGCACACCGCGCCGTCTCGGCCTGTGCTTGATCGGGATAATACCCTGTTGTCGAACTATACACTGCCATCCACGCTTCACGCCGAAGCATCTCGACAATATCATTCTCCTCCGGCAGCACCACCGGGTCGAAGCACAGCAGCATATCACTTTTCCCATAAATGCCCTTGCGCCACCACGCCTGCTTCTCAATGGTCGACAGTTCTCCCAAATGACTGTTGTCGCCGTAAAAATCAACCGTCATATCACCGTTGGCTGACACGTCGATTTTACTGACACCCGTGTTGTCGCAATGGCTTATCCCGTCGTACGCACCCTGAATCAACCCGATTGCGCACTTAATCGCAATGCCGTGACTGACAAGGGCAATCGCACCGGTATGTTTACGGCAAATGTCGCGTAAGCCCGCCATCATGCGTTCACCAACATCAACAAATGTCTCACCGCCTGTAATGGCAAAATCAACGCTCGGGGCGGTAAATAACGCCCACTCCCGTGGATAATCCCGTGCCACTTCACCCCATGTACGGTCTTCCCATATGCCAAGATTAATCTCGCGAAACCGCGCGTCAGCATTGACGGCCAACTCACGCGGCTCCGACAAATGCTCCGCCGTAAACCGCGCCCGCTGCAAGTCACTGGCATAGACAGCCGACAATTCAACGCCGGAAAATCGCTCGGCCAAAGCCTTGCACTGCAAATACCCATTGGGCATCGGCCGCCCATCGTAACTGCCATGCACGCGACGATAAATGTTGCCTTCGGCCTCACAATGGCGAATCAAATACATCGTACTTACCATGTATGCACGCTCCCCGTCAATGCCGCAATTGTTGTGTCGTGTGCCTCACAATACGCTTGCAAGTCATTGACCAAATTGACCGCCGCCAACGGCTCGGCAAACAACGCCGTACCGATGCCGACAGCATCCGCCCCGGCCAGCAGCATCTGCAACGCGCCATCCAAGTCGCACACACCACCCATACCTAAAATCGGCTTATCAACGGCATTTGCCGCTTGCCACACGCACCGCACGGCAACCGGCAGCACCGCCGCGCCAGACAGTCCGCCCACATTATTGCGCAACACAGGTCGCTTCGTCTGCGTATCAATCACCATGCCGGTCACGGTGTTAATCAGCGAAATGGCGTCAGCTCCGCCGTCAACAACAGCGCGAGCCATCAGCCCAATGTCAGCAACATTCGGCGACAATTTTATCACCACGGGTGCGTCCAACGCGTGATTTTTAACCGCCAATGCCACAGCTTTTGCCGCATCAGGGCTCGTACCGAAAACAATGCCGCCATCCTTGACGTTGGGACAAGAAATATTGACTTCAATCATATCCACGCCCGCATTGGCCAGTTTCCATGCCAACTCAGCATATTCATCCTCATGGTTGCCCGAAATATTGGCGATCACTTTTGTCCGAAACTGCCGCAGCCATGGCAACTCGTCTTGAATAAACGCGTCAACACCCGGATTCTGCAACCCCACGGCGTTCAGCATCCCACTCGGCGTCTCGGCGCAGCGCGGCGCGGGATTGCCGGCTCGCGGCTTTAATGTCATTCCTTTGACGCAAATGCCGCCAATATTATTTAGATCAAACAACTCGCTATATTCGCGCCCAAACCCGACACAGCCCGAATTCAGCACCACGGGATTGTGCAGTTCAACCCCCGCGAAATCAACAGCTAAGCGATTCATACATCCACCTCATCCGCCGCAAATACCGGTCCATCTTTACATACACGTTTATACGTACCACTCGATGCACACGCGCAAACCAAACACGCACCAATGCCGCACGCCATATGCTCTTCCAGCGACAGCCAACACGGCAACTTCTTCTCTTCCGCCCACACTTTCACTGCCCGCAACAACGGATGCGGCCCGCAGGCAAACACTGTTGCATAGTCATTTTTCTGCATCAATTGCTCTGCCGCATTTATGGCATTGCCATGCAATCCGATGCTGCCGTCATCGGTCGCCAACGCAACATGGCGGCAAGCATCGGTAAACTCCGACAACAAAATCACGCTCTCTTTGTTGCGAAACCCGCAGGCAATGTCGCAATCCATCTCCTGCGCCGTATACAGCAATGGCGGCAAGCCCAACCCGCCCCCAACCAAAAGCGCGCGCCCGTGGACCTGTGGAAACCCATTGCCAAACGCACCGCGCACAACAATTTCATCGCCCATGCCGCGCGCACTCAACCACTTCGTACCCTTGCCCTTGACGGCAAAGACCAGCAGCATCTCCTCACCCTCATGCGATGCAATGCCCAGCGGCCGCTCCAGCCAAAAACCATCGCATTTGACCATCACAAACTGCCCCGCTTTGCTCTCCTGCACCTCCGGCGTGTGCAGCCATAAGTAACAAGCCGCCGACGTGTGTTTCACCCGTAAAACTGTTGCCATAAAAATCTCCTGTTGTGCTGTAGGGGCGACCGACCTAGGTCGCCCGCCCCTACAATCAAAGTTATTTCTCTGTTTACTTCTTAGTACCGAAAATATCAATATTCAGCACTTCCAGCAACCACGCAGCAGCCATTACGCCCCATAGCAAGAACGCAATATAAACGCCCGCGCCTGCGGATACAATTGTTGTACCTCTCGACGAAACGCTATAAAACAACCATGACAATGGGAACAATAATCCCGCAATCGCCGCCGACAAGCAGAAGTTTTTTTGCTTGTCGCCTTTGAGCAACAACGCGCAAACAACCATAGCCAACATCGGCAGTATCATTAGCCAGAAGTAGCCAAAGCGTCCCGGTCCTTCTATAGCAGACTCAGGGAATATCATGCGCCAACCGCTGATAAACCTATCGGAACGCGGTGCAGGCGGAATAGTTACCCACGGAAAGAAGTACACCGGCAGCAGCAACAACCCCGCCGCAAACGAAATCAGCGCATTCAGCGAAAACTTGCTTGTTGCCAAATTCACCAAATCGTTGGCTGATACTTGCGCTTTCGGCGCAACATAACCGCATTCGCACGCGGTGTTTTCTGTGGCTTGTTTGCCACAACCCGGACAGAACATAGAATTTCCTCCTAAATTATGTAATATTTATCGTCAAAGCGGTTGCCCGCATTGCGAACACATGGTAAACGCTGAAAGGTTCCAGCCGCCACAGGCTTGGCACTGCGCCGTCGTCCCAACGTCAATCGGCGCGTCTATCCCTATCATCCCAATCGCCAACGCCTCTTGCTGCGCGCGCTTGCCGAACGCAACGCCCTTGATATCCAATACGCACAGCGTAACAATCCCCAGCCAAAGCACCAAATGCAAAATCACACCGATGCCTAACGAAGGCGCGCGCCCATCAAAACTACCTGTAATACTTTGTAAAAAACCGCCAAACGAATTGCTTGCGTCCAGCAAGGCAATCAAGCTGCCGTACGCACCAATAACAGCAACGCCGAGAATAAACTTCTTACTGCGTTTGGCAAACAAAACAGCCGCTGCCAGCGCAACCAGCGGTACAAACAACGCCACGCCCATGTTCAACGACTGCGGAATTCTAAACTCGCCCCAACTTATATCAATATTTTGGCCGATCACCGCACCAAAACCGGAAATATTGATCGCTCTCGAAGCCTCGGCTACACTGCCGTTCCAATGTGTATGAGCCGGCATCCGATATGTGACAACAGGCAGAAACAAACTGCCCAACAGCAAAATACACCCCACCAAAGCCAGCAACTGATACCGCGAAAACCCAAAGGCAGTTGCTATTTGCCCGGCAGGCATTTCAGCAATTTGCGGAACATGCAGGGGCGCATCCCCTACAAACGATTCGGCTTGCACAGTTTCAGCCTGCGGCACAATTTTTTCTTCCGCCGCAACCATAGCAAGCGGCTCAACCGGTGCTTGAAATTGCGGAATGCCTCCGGTCGAGGCCGCCGTTTCGATAGCCGGCGAAGGCGCAGCCTCTACGGGCGTTTCGGCAGCGCTCCCCTCTGGCGGCGCAAATGTAACAGGACGCTCAAACTTAGGCGTTTCACTCATGTATATATCGCTCCTTATTTGTTGTCAACAATATGTAGAGGCGGATGATTTCCTTTATTATAACACAGAATGCAGCGTTTGCAAAGCCTCTTTTATCGATCTGTCTTTGGGAAAGCAGTTCGCGCCCACAACAAGCCATTCCGCGCCATGCTCCGCACATAGTTTCGCATTATGCGCACCCACACTACCGTCAACTTGCAAAATAAACTCATGCCCATGCTTAGCGCGCAACTCACACAAAACATCCAAATTGCGTAGCGCCGATTCAATAAACGACTGCCCTGCAAACCCTGGCTCAACCGTCATGCACAGCACAAAATCAACGTGCGGCAAAACGCTTTCCAATACAGCTGCGTCGGTCGCCGGCCCGATAGCAATGCCTGCCTTTGCTCCCATTGCTTTAATCTCGTTGAGCAGTTTGATAGGGAAGTTGACAGCTTCATAGTGAAACGAAACCGCCGCCGCTAACCCTTTCAGCCGCGGTAAATACGTGCCCGGATTATCCAGCATCAAATGCACATCCAACGGCAACGCCGTCGCTTTCGCCATCGCCTCAACGACATGAAATCCAATGGCAATATTGGGTACAAAATGCCCGTCCATCACGTCAACGTGCAGCATTTCAACGCCTGCCACCTCCAATTCGGCAATATCCCGCGCCATATTCATCGGGTCGGCGCACAGCATAGACGGTAAAATAATTGGCATAAATTTTCTCCTTCGTATTTAGTAGAATTATACATTAACTTGCTAAAAAGTCAACAACACGCGCCATAAAAGCCCCACGGGTTCTAACGAGTGCAGCCCTTTGGTTCTGCTTGATTACTTTTGTGCGTCTCGGTTCAGTACCTTATTACCTAATTTTTTATCATGTTCTACTCCCTTTTTAATGTACTCTTCAAACTCTTCCTCTTTTATATTCTCCCTCGTTTTAGAGCAAGAGCCTCCGAAAACCTTCACCCCTACTGATATATCCTTACGAAATTCCTTTCTAAGCGGCTTATCATCCTCTTTCAGATAGTTATTGTATTTTTCAAGCAATTTACGCTTATCTTCGTCTTTAGCATCAAGTTCTTTCATTGAAGCCCAAAGATTTAAGTTAACACCTTGCTCTTTTCTTCTGCTAATAAAGTAATGTGCGAAATATGGCTCGTCTTGATTGCCCGGTGGCGGCAATATGCGCTCAAGATTTTTCGTTGTAAACGAAATGAACGTCCTAGTTACTTTGATAGGTTTGAACCCCTCAAATTTTTCCAAACACTTAACCATGCTCCACTCTTTCGAGAATAACGGATCCGTATTATCTTTGCTTTGCTCTATATCTTCCTTTCCATCGACATCAGCTATTTTTTCAATTTTCGCAATAATTTCGTCAATAAGGGCATCAATTATGCCGGCATCTTTCTTGCCGTCTTTTGAATCTAGCTTTTCCGCTTGGTAGAGCATAGCATAAATTTCTTTCATAGTATCATAGTCTGTCTCTTCATCTTTACAATCTTTATTCTTTTTATCTGTTTTCTCCAACAAGAACATATCGCCGGTGGCGACTACTGAATCCCAAGCTGGTGTGACAATGCTGCTTATTACGCCTGAGCCTCTATCTCTTAATAATTGTCCTATTTTTTTAAACTCATTGTTCAATGTCTCCCTTACCTCAATATTACGTTTTTTCTCTTTATGCTCCTCAACAAAACGATCAGTCAAAAGTGCAAGCAAAACACCAAAAAGACTTCCTATAAACGCATAGAGTATTTGCATAGCTTCCATATGCATTTTGTTCCTTTCTCTCTGATAATAGCTAAATATAAACTAAAAGTCTTGCAAGGCCAATGGCTAAGTCAATAACACGTGCCCTCCGCGTCCCACAGCAGTTTCCAAAGGATACAACTATTTATAGGGGTTCGGCTAACCAAGTGTTCCTCGTGCAAACTCAAGATTGGCGAGAAGTTCAAAAATGTCGGCTTCACTAGGAAAGTTATATAACCTCGTTCGGACGCGCAAATCCTCTATCTTAAAAACAAAATATGCCTGGAACATATTTCCGTCAACAGATAAATTGCCATCACCGGAATAAGTCATATAGTAAGCAATAACACTCTGCCTCCCCAAATTTGCAAATCGCTCCGTCACGTCAACCAACTCCGCACCCATAAATCGGTAGATTTCCAGTGACTCATAAAAACTGTCGCCAACGAATTCAATACTAAAATCGTACCTCAGCCGCTGTAAATCATCCATCACTCGTGTATCATAAGACACGCTGACAGAGTCTCCTTGACGTCCATACGATATGCCTGTCCAATCCACATTAATAGGGATTGGTGTCCGCTCAACCGTCGCAAGAAAACGTTCCATATGTTTTAACGTCTGTTCACCGTTATGTGTGTCGCGCAGGAATTCTTCCAATCCGGCCTCATCGTTGTTCAGCACCAACTCACGGAGTATTGGCAACTGCACGCTTGCGTCATTAAGACCAAAATGCCACGTTAACTCTGATATCGGCACATCTTCGTTGCCGCTAATATTTCCGCGGAAGTTTTCCGGCTCATCAAACATAAATTGCATCTGTTCATTCGGTGTTTGTTGCCCGCGCGTTAGACAAAAAGCAAGTGCACCGATAACAAGTAATACTGCAGCAGCTATTGGAATGTAAATTTTCTTGTTGTTCATGGTGCAAATCTTTCCTTTATATCAATTATGTTAAGTATAACGGATTTTTCCATCGTCACATTATGTGGATATGCTCGATTTCATGCAAACCGATATTGCCGATAAGTATATGACTGTCACGCAGTACAATAGCGTATACATGTTGTCCCTCAGCAGCAAACTGTTCTAATATTTTCTATACCATTCCGCTGTTCACAAGCAATATTTCTACATTTTGCATCACACACACACCTGACTGATATGTGTTGCCGCCAGCGCATTGGCAAACTTAACCGCCTCATCCAAACACTTTCCCTGCCAATATTTGACTGTAAATGCAGCTGTAAACACATCGCCCGCGCCCGTTGTGTCAACAACATCTACCAGCTCGGCAGCATGGTGCGTTGTCACGCCGTCATGGCGCAGTATGGCGCCTTTATCGCCCATCTTGATCAATAAAATCGGTGCGATATCATTCAACGCCGCCATCACCAACTCCGGATGTTCGTGTATGGAGTGACCAGTCAGTATCTGTGCCTCATGTTCATTCGGTGTAAAAACAGTTACACCTTTGGGGATGCACACCTGCGCCAATGGCAGCGCGGGCGCAGGGTCCATCACAACGGCAATCCCCAACGCTGCCGCCATCGTCACCGTATCCATCACAACGTCAAGCGGCAGCTCCCACTGCACTATGACAACATCCCACGGCTGCTGCAACGCTTCAGCAACCATCTCACGTGTAACACAATCATTTGCTCCAGCATAGACAACAATGCGATTCTGTCCTGCAAAATCGACGGTAATATACGCCGAACCCGTCGATTTTTGAGGTGTTTTTTGGATAAACTGAGTGTCAACCCCCATCTTTCGCAACGATTTCAGCATGGCCTCCCCATGCTCATCGTCACCCACACATCCAACCATGCCCGTATGCACGTCTAGTCTCGCACACACCGCGGCCTGATTGCCTCCTTTTCCGCCTGGGCAATAACGTACATCTCCTGCCCAAACAGTCTCTCCATCTAACGGTGCCCGCGCCACTGAGAATACGATATCATGATTAATACTACCTACAACAAGTATTCGCATGCTCCGCCGCCTTTCATGTTTTTACTTTATTATATACTCATTCCCCCAAAATTTCAACCTTGCAAAATCCAAAAGCTTGTGATAAAATGAGAAAAACTTTGCGGTGGAGGAATCTCGCCATGTTACAGGTCACACAATCCAACGTCATGAACTTCCCAAATGCCATACGCGGTGCGCGCAACCCCATGAACAGTTGGGCAAAATCGGATAGCTATGAAACACCAGACGGCGGCTATTTTCTGGGTCCGAATGACCTAAACTTAGCGTCGCGCCTATGCCGCGCCGGCAGCGACCATCGCAAATTTATGCGGCAAATTTTTGTCAGCGTTGATATCCTCGCGCCATTATACTGGTGGAAAGAGTTTGACACGTATAAAGTCGGCACAGTCGCCAACTCAACCTCAACGATGCATAAAATGCATTCCAAGCCGTTCTCCATCAGCGATTTCAGCTACGACCAACTCATCACTGAAAGCAGCACAATGATGCAAGAAATTGTCGAACATCTCGAAACGCTGCGTCTACGCTACCTTGACGGACGCGACAAACAAATTTGGTACACCATGATTCAATTACTGCCATCAAGCTACAATCAGCTTCGTACAGTAACACTGAACTACGAAAATTTAGTCAGCATGCATAACCAGCGGCGCAATCACAAACTAGCTGAATGGCACGTTTTTTGTGATTGGATTGAATCGTTGCCTTATGCTAATGAGCTGATTTTGATGAAAGCGAGTACGTCGGATGAACCTAACAATCACTAAAACAACAGCACCTAAAACCAAGCCGGAAATTGCCGCGCTAGGATTTGGCAGACATTTTTCCGACCATATGCTGGTTGTCGATTACGAGACAAGTGCAGGTTGGCACGACGCACGCATTGTGCCGTACGCACCATTTAGCCTTGATCCGGCAGCGATGGTTTTCCACTACGCACAAGAGGCGTTCGAAGGTTTGAAGGCTTACCCCACAGACGATGGCAGCATTCAGCTCTTTCGTCCGCAGGAGAATTTCAAACGATTTAATAAGTCTTGTGAGCGGCTGTGCATGGCGAAGATTGATGAAGATTTCGCGTTGGAATCACTCAAGGAACTGTTGCGTATTGATGCCGACTGGGTGCCGCGCGGCAAGGGGACAAGCCTATATATCCGCCCTTTTATCATTGCCACTGACCCGTTTTTGGGCGTTCGCGCCTCGCAACGGTACATTTACAGCGTAATTCTGTCGCCCGTGGGGGCGTACTACCCCGAAGGCTTGAATCCTGTAAAAATCATTATTGAAGTCGAAGACGTCCGCGCAGTGCGCGGCGGTACTGGCGCGGCTAAGATAGGCGGCAACTACGCCGGCACCATCCGCGCACAAGTCCGCGCACAAGAAAAAGGCTACACGCAAGTACTGTGGCTTGATGCGGTGGAACGCAAGTACATCGAAGAAGTCGGCACCATGCATATGTTTTTCCAAATCGGCAACGAGATTGTTACGCCGTCCTTAGATGGCACGATTTTGGAGGGCATCACACGCGATTCGGTCATTCATATGTTGCACGCTTGGGGGCATACCGTCATTGAGCGCAAAATCAGCATCGACGAATTGCATGAGGCGTTGCAAAACGGGCAGCTCAAAGAAGCTTTTGGCACGGGTACGGCAGCGGCGATTAGCCCTGTAGGACAACTGAGCTACCAGGGCGTAGATTATGCGGTTAATGCCGGAAAGACCGGTGAAATCGCGGCAAAGTTATACGATACACTAACGGGCATTCAGTGGGGACGTATTGTCGACCCGTATGGATGGACAATACGGGTATAATAGAGGCTTTTTCGGAAGTAGTAGCATTATTGTTATCAGCTGTGATTCCTATCAAACGATGATATTGAACTGACAGAATAGCAAAAATCACCCCGTACGGGGTGATTTTTATTCCACCACGCTATCGCACAGCAGGTGTTTGTGACGGCGAAGCCGACGGCATCACCGCCGGAGCAACTGTCGTTTTCGGTGTCGGCACAGTCGCCATAGGCGCAGCGCCAACCGACGGGTTGTTCGGCGTCGTAACGCGCGGATTTTGCCCTGCGTCACCGCCGCGAGTGTTGCCGTCAACACTTCGATCACGGGCCACACCATCACGGCGCATGCCACCACGATTTGCATCATCGCGTATGACGCCGTCGCGCGGCAACACGCCATCACGGCGATGTCTATCAACACGATGGCCATCATGACCTCTGTTGTCGCGGTTTGGGTCGTTAACATTTCCTCTATGCGCACACGCTGTCATTGTCACCATCAATGCCAAGGCAGCCAATGCTATGGTAATGAAACGCTTCATAGGTTCGTCCTCCAAATGAAATTATGGGCTTTGACTTTGAATCGCATTTAGTATGACGCATGATAAGATTTTGATACTGGAAATTTTTTTTGAACGCAAAATATTGGCTGTCACGACACAAGGCAATTTAAGATGTGGGGATAGTTTGCTTGGCGCTTTTTTATTGACATATAATAATCCTCCTGTTTCTTCCGAAAATATAAACATTACAATTCCGTCACCCGCAAGCTCTCCATCGTTACGGTTGAGCCGTATGCTGCGTTGACTCTCACAGGCGAACATATCTCGTAATCCGGCATTCGCGCAAGCAAGCTGATGTAGTCGTAATGGTCGCCAACGTGCCGCAATTCGCCGTTGACTTTGACCGACATGACCTCCTTGCCGATAATCCATTCAATGTCAACAAACTCATTATCAGGCAACCAACCACCGCGCTCGTAGCCGTGCTGCTTGCTGTTGGGAATATCGAAAATAATCAACCCGTCAGCGTTCTGTTTACGGTTCAATAACAACGCACCACAATGATAGAGAACGCACAAGCTCCCATTAGTTTTGGCACGAAGTTCGACTTTGATTGTACCGTTGAACCATTGCTCTGTACTCATGCCGGTAGTGTTTATTCCGCCATCGCCTACAGCTGCGGTAATGCTCATACAACTATTGTCATAAGCGACATTGGTGCGATTGCGCTTGGTCATTGTGGTCAAATCAATATCATAGACATTGCGCGGTGCGGCTTTCTCTTGTTTAGCAAGAGCTTTCTGCGCACTTTTGTCACAACGAGGGAATTCGGTAACGGTCAGCGACTTAATTGTGATTCTACTGCTATTCGCCGCCGAAATTCTCACGGGTGCAAGCATTTTACTAACTTCCGGCGATTGTTTGAGAATATCCATATAAGGCATATCGTCGCGCCGATGATACAGTTCACCGTCAACATAGACTTCCATGTAGTCGCCTTGGATAACCCATGAAATATCAACGAATGTGTCGGACGGAAGTGTCGGTTTGTCATGGAACGGAGTCCAAAAACCCGTTAGAATATCGTGGTCGTGGAATGGCTTTTTGCCCTCATGTTCGTGGATATGATTAAACATAACCCGCCCCATGAGGTAGTACAAAATAACCTCGTTGCCATCAGTCATAACCGTTGCGTCAATGCGTAACGGCAATGAATAGCTGTCGGTTGTTTGTAAGCACTCGCTGTTGTCGTCCATTGTCACGACCAAATTGCCTTTATCCATCCAATACTTTTGTGTACCCAATCCCCAAAAGTAATCATCACCGCATGAATGGTTTACGCTCGGTATAAGCGACTTTAAGTCAACTTTATGCTCATTGCGTGTGTAGCTTTTGCGTTTTTTTCGTGTGCTCATTACTTTTTCAACTGCTCCTTTGATTGTAATTTCAAAGACAAGGCGTGGAAATAGCTTTAATGTCGTGCCGTCATCTCGTGCGGCTGTCGGCGTAGTGCCGTGAAATTGACTAAACGCTCTTGAAAACGATGCGGGGGAATCGTAGCCATAACGTGTCGCGACATCGGTGATTTTATCATTTCCTATTTTAATATCACGCGCCGCAATAGTTAAACGCCGACAGCGTATGTATTCAGACAACGGCACTTGCGCCACAAACGAAAAGATACGTTGAAACTCCCACACAGAACAATTCATGTACTGTGCCGCTACCGAATAATCAATTTCGTCCGACAGATTATTTTCGATGTAATCAATCGCTTGATTCATGCACTTTTGCCAATCCATATTCTTACCTCTTACGATAATCAAAACTCCCCGCCACTTGGGATAACGGCGAGTTATTTGGAATGTTTTATTTTAGAAGAAACCATGCTTCGTTCGGCTTATTTTCCCAAAAGTATTCTATCTCAACTCCGGCGAGTTCATAACCCGCAGTTGGTAAATAATCAATGCAACGTCCCATAAAACTGCCGATGTCCTCGCCATCAGGTATATTAAATATAGCGTATGAGCCGTCGGGGACAGTTAAGATGTCAAGTTCTTCATCAAACGCTGCACCGTTGTATGGAAAGCCGATGGTATAATCGAATTCATCTTCGGGATTGACCGTGGGTGTGCCGGCAGCAGCTATTGAAATATCGAAAATATTGCAGTCCTTATCCGATGAATAATTTTTCTTGATTTTTTCGCACAACCCGAGAGCATCCCAAAATCCCCAAAATGCGCCGATTCCACCGTTGAAAACGCCGCTTGCCATTGTGAAGCGTTTTGTCTTGCCGATAACTTGAAACGCCCCTTTCTTTTCAATCCTGTATTCCATGACCTTTCTCCTTTAGATAATAAATTTGAAGCGTGAACTTCAATGAAAGTATAGCAAAGGAGTGGTAGCTTTACATTTCATTTGGTGTATTCTTATGCAAAGTATGTCCTTGTTTACTGATAAAAAATCCAGCCATGATTTCTCATGGCTGTGTAGAAAATATAAGCCTTCCTATCCACTTATAATAATCAAAAATACCCTTACGCTATAGCGTTATCACAGCACGAACCACACTTCTATCTGTCAAGTTTATAAAATTAGGGGCGGCAAAATGCCGCCCCCCTACGGTTTAATATTTCACTTTCACCCAATCACCATCTTTTTTGACCGATTCCATCTCCGCCATAGCAATGGCGATGGTATCGCGGCTTGACTCCGGCTTGTTTTCGGTGATAACTTCTTTGCCTGCCACCACGTTGACGAAATGTTTGAGCTCGCGGTAATAGCCGTCGCCTTGCGGCAAGTCTTGGGGAATATCTTTTCCGTCGGCATCATAGACGTTCAATACGCCACGGTCGAAGACAATGCAACCTTTTTCAAAATTCACGCGATACAACATACCGAAGCCACTGCCGTCCAATGCCCAGTTGTCTTGCGCCGAAGCTTTGAGATCGCCATCGGTAAAGCGGTAGTGCGCAGCAACAGCATCTGTGCCGCTGTGCGGGTTGACGTTGGCGGCAATGACCGATACTTCGGTCGGACGACCAAACGCCCAATGAACCATATCAACGTCGTGAACATGTTGGTCAAGCAGCGCGCCCCCCGACTTACCCTCGTGCAATAGCCAGTTTTGATACGACCAGCGCGGAGTTGAGCCGCCGCGATAAAACATACCCATCACAGGCTTACCGAGTTTGCCGTTTTGCACATACTCTTTCAGCACACAATACTCCGGCCAAAAGCGTAGACATTGCCCAATCATCAGCAGTTTGTTGTTGCGCTTAGCGGCTTCGAGCATTTTGTCGCATTGCTCCGGGTTAAGTGCCATCGGCTTTTCACACAACACGTTGAAACCCTTATTGAGCGCATAGACTGTCATTTCAGCATGCTCATACGTCGGCGTCACGATGTCAACATAGTCGAGTTCTTGCTCTTCCAGCATTTTTTTGTAATCAGTGTATTGTGCGTACTTCGAGAAGTCGTATTCACCTGCGCCCATTTCGAGGTTGCCAGCGATCGTGCCACCAAATTTACTTTCTTCAATGTCGCAAACAGCGACCAATTTGACAGGGAACCCCTCTGCTTCTAATTTGATGTAATTGTCGAGGTGGCCACGCCCCATAAACCCCAGGCCGATAAGTCCAACGCGAATCATATGTGTTCCTCCGTATTTTGTGTTAATATGTGATGCAGACAATATTGCCCGCAGGATCGCAAACGCTGAAAATCCTAATTTTTGCTTTTAACTCAACAGTCGAACATTCCTGCTTTATTATGCCCTCTACATTGCCATAATCGCATCAACAATCTTCGCCATTGCCGTTGCGCCAACGTGCGGGGCCTGATCGGTCGAAGCCGTTTCGCAAGTCAGCCAGCCGTCATAGCCGACGCCGCGTAGTGCCGCCATGACATTCAGCCAATTCACCGAGCCCAGTAACGGCCAAGTAAATCCAAACCAATCGCCACTGCCTGCCTTATAGTCTTTCAGGTGTACACGTTTAATATGTCCACCCAAAACGTCAATCCAGTGCTCAGGGTAGCCGATGTCAATAACGTTGCCGACATCAAAATACGCGCCTACATTGGGCAAATTCACACCCTCAATAAAATGACGAAATTCCAACGGGCTTAACAGAAACTTCTGCCAAACGTTTTCCAACGCGATGTTGACACCCAGCGGCTGTGCATATAAGCCTAGCTCAACAATGGCATTGCCTGCACGTTCATAAGCCGTTTGATAGCTCACGCTCTCGTCCACCATGCCCGGCAGCAACAGCACCGTATCGATACCCAACGACACCGCCGTGTTAATCATGCGCCGTGCCAAAGTGATAGCACGCTGCCCATCCTCGCCATTAGCTGTGATGGGCAAACCCATAAAGGCACTGCATGCCAACGCGTGCGGTGCAAAGCCAGCTTGCCGGCATTTGCCGACGATCATTTGAAAATCCATCTCGTTTGACTGGTCGTGCAAATACGCCGACGGGTCAGTCGCCATCGTCAACTCCACACCGTCAAATCCGGCGTTCTTGGTGGCGGCGAGCATATTGTCCAACCCGTAATCGCCGGGGAAACACCAAGTACTAAGTGCTTTTTTCATACGTTACCTCACAAATCCCTTGCCCTCGTAATATAGGGACGAACTATGTTCGCTTGTACAAGCGTTACAAATCCCGCAAGTCTCCGCAATCATGTGGCTGCGCCTTCACGTAGGTTTCCAACGACGCGCCACTATCATAAACGGTATCTTTCCATTTGTCAATAGCTGCTAACGGTAAAACCATGCCGCCGCTGGTTAAATAGCCGCCACGATTGACAACGGCTGCTAACCGCCTGTGCAGGCGACTGTTTTGCGGCAGTTCAATCTCGTTGAGTTTGCCATCGACTTTAAAGACAAAACGATTGTACGCTCCACTGTCGCGCCATGCCGGCACTTGGTAACAATGCTCTTGAATGCGCACCATTTCGCTCTCTTCCGGCGATAATATCAAACGCAATTGCGGCGTATAAAGCCAAGAGTAACAGCAAATGCCTTTGATGTCAATGTCAGGAAATGTCTCGTTGAAAAATTTGACGGCTTTCTTAAACGAATCGGCACAAGCATCTACCGTATAGCCCGGCCCCGAGGGAATATGAAACGCCAACAACACATCCCACTGTTTAAACGCAAGTTCATACTCACTCAAGTTGTGCCGCGACGGCTCACACTCAATAAACCCCAGCGGGTCAATCTTATGTGCAATTGTATACTTGCCCTCTTGTCGCACGGTCGTCTTGAACGCCTCGGGAAACGGACAGTTATGGCTGGTCAATAAGCCATCGGCCGTACAACCAACATTGTCATCTGCCAACACCAATATTTCACCTGTCACTTTATGCACGTAAGCACTATACGGATTATCGTAGCTTACCGGCTCAAAGGTTAAGTGCCCGCATCGGTTCATATATGGCACAACGCAGTTACAATTCCAGTGAAAGCTGTTCAGGCCCCAATGCCCATGCTCTTTTTTGTACTCATGTGCGCCATTGTTGAGGCTCTTAAAATTTCCGGTAATCCTGTCATAGTCAAGTTTGTACTGCGCAATGACAGGCAATGTCCGAAACGCCTCAGCGATTAAAATCACCATGGCAAACAAACCCTTATCGTCACCCATGGCCTGCGGTGTCACGCTATTGGGGCGTTCTGCCAAAAACGGCTTTGTACGCACGAAAATCGACCAATGCACAAATTGCGCCAGCGTGTGCAACGTCTCATCGGCTTCAATCGTCGCCTTAACATGCAAAATCGTCGCCGTCAATTCATCGTTAAAGGCGAACAGTTCTTGGTGCTCTAACAGTTCCTCATCGCGCCACAACACGCCACGAGGGGAGGGCGTAAAGCCCTCCCACAACGTAGCATAAGATTCAGGTAAATCAGTCAGTTTCGCACGAGTAATTGCTTCAATATAAGTCATAGGCTTAACTTAACTCACCAACGATCGATCAAACAGCCGCCACTGGCCAGCCCCGGGTAGCATCCTTGTCATAAACATCACGTCATCGTTGCGCGCAAAATAGAAGTATTCAATCATGTCAGTCGATGCGTGCTGCAATGCCAACCAGCCATAACTGGTGCTATACCATGTGCCGCTTTGTACCAGCCAAGAGCCACCATTTATCCATGTTCCATCGGCATTGATGGTCAATGCCTCACCCGCTGTCGGGTTCTGAGGTATCCATGTTCCCACCAAATCCATGCCGCGATTTTCAGCAACCATCCACGCACCGCCTTGCCACGCCGGCGGAGCAACAAATGTTACATCTTCCAACATGCGCACCATACCGGTAATCAGCTGTTGCGTATGGAAGTCAAGGTTCGGCGAGAAGATATAGCCGTACACCGGAATATTTTCAAAGCTGCTTGTGTTGCCCATAATGCCATGATAGTACAAGAACGACACCGCATCACGCGCCCAAGACGGAATGCCGCCTTGTCCGCCGCCAATGTGCCAATCATCAAATTGGCTCACCGGCGGGAAGCCTGTGGTGGTGTAGTTCAACACACTCATCATGCGCGCCAAACCAACAGCCGCTTGCGCGCACGTAAATGTGTAGTCGGGACCGAAGCCAAAC
>WRAI01000004.1 GCA_009780275.1 Oscillospiraceae bacterium
TACGGTTTGGCCAACGCTATCACGGCGCGTGCCAGCTCACCTGTCGGTGCAGCGGAGTTTATCCGTTTGATGACGATCATCGGCTTGAACCAACGTGCCGAAGGGCTTGATCCGACTGGCCAGCCTGATCGCTTGATTGACTGGCTGACCGATGAAGAGAAAGAAATGATTGAATGGAACCGTGAAAATGCCATTATTGTCATGGATCCGGTAAAAGGCGTTGGTGACAGTTTCCGCATCGTTGGCGAGTCCATCACCAACCACATCCATCACGGTGACGGTACACTTACCGTAGCAGCCCTTATTGACGCGGCACGCCCGTTATTCCAAGCTGAAATCGATCGCTTCAACGCGCAAACGGTGCGCCAAGACGACAACGATGAACAGCAGGTTGCCGCGCCTCCGGAAGAGGATGACGACTCTGCCTCCGATAACGACTCGGCAGATGATGACGAATAATTAGCTTCTTGTTAGGGGCGACGGCAACGTCGCCCCTGTAAGTCCCTCTTGTCCTTCGCACAAGATTCACATACTGCGTTTTTACATTATGAATTAAAGGAAGGTGCTGCCTTATGCGCCTACGCAACCTAACCGCTTTACTGCTTGTTGCCGCATTCATTTTGGTGTTATTTCCCTCAACACAAGCCGACCGTGTGGATAGACTGTCCGCCGTGGAGCTTGAAAATTTGCTCGCCGGTATTACCCGCGACGAAGACAGCTATGCCGCCTATCGGGAATCCGATGAGGTGCGTGCTGCCGCGCCCGCAACCCAAGACGTGACGTTGTATGACGATGTGCTGGCATTTGACTACGACGAAGACACGGTGCAATTCACTTTTACTGTGCAAAATGCAGGCCTATACAATCTGGCCTTTGAATATTTGCCCCAAACGATGGGCAACACTAACATTATCTTTGGATTCTTGCTCAATGATGAATTGCCGTTTACCGAAGCCGGCAACCTTGGGCTGGCGCGCATGTATCGCTACCTGCTTGACGGTGAAGACCGCGACGAAAATTTCGTTTGGGACGGCACGACATTCCGTGATGAATTTCAAATTGATATGTTGGGCAACCACACCAACCCCGGCATGATCGAAATTATCACTGTATGGCAAGACTACCGCGCCATCGATCGTGAGTCATTATTTGTCGAGCCCTTTATGATTTACTTGCCTGCAGGCGAGCATACACTAACTATTATTTCGCCGTCCGCGCCGGTGTATCTGCGCAATATTCGTATGGCGGCACCGCGTGTCATCCCCACTCATGCCGAATATGAGGCGCAACATGCGGGCTATCAACTCTTTGACGGGTCGGCACTGAAATATGAAGCCGAATTGGCGGCATGGACAAACTCTATCTTCATCGCCCCCGGCATCGACCTGTCCAGCCCTAACACTACGCCGTATAGCGCCCGCAATATGCTGCTTAATGTTTACGGCGGCATGAACTGGGACTTGCCGAACACATCGGCGACATGGGTGGTTACCGCACCGCAATCTGGATTTTTCAATCTAGGCATGCGCTACCGCCAAAATTTCAACCACGGTGCCTACTCACACCGGCAATTGCTGATCAACGGCGAAGTGCCGTTTGCTGAAGCGCAAAGCTTGAACTTCCGACCCGGTGAAGGTTTCCGCGTCTTTAATTTCGACTACCCGATATTTTTGAATGAAGGTGAAAACACCATCACGCTCAATGCTGTATTGGGCGATTCTGCCCCTGCTGTTCATTTGCTGCGCGAAGTGTTGTACGACATGAACCATCTCTATCGCCGCATTATGGTCTTGACCGGCCCTGTGCCTGATCCCCACCGCGACTATAATTTGCAGCATACTGTCCCGGGCTTGATTGATGGGATTTATGACGAGCAAACCGGCCGCCGAACGGGCGCAGGACTGAACCATATCCGCGACAATATCAGCACCATTATTGACTTGGTTAGCCTTGACGGTACCGGCGCGGGCGTCAGCCAAATGCGCCGTGCGGTTGAGAACATTGACGCCATGATTGCCCACCCCGAGAGAATTACGCGCCGCGCGCGACTGGATATTTTCCGCAGCGGTATCAGTGAACTCGGTTTGGTGCTGACCAACATGCAAGGACAACCTTTGTTGCTTGACAGTCTTATGCTGTCTGGTACAAGCGGTGAGCGCCTGCCCGGTGCGGCAGGTTTCGGTGCTGAAGTGGTACATAGATTCAATCGCTTTCTGGCATCGTTCGGCATGAATCAACATCACAGAGACGATCCTGATGCGCGCGTTGTTCGCGTGTGGATGGATGCCGGCGTGACAGGTCGTGAGCAATTCCAAGTGTTGCTGGAAATGATTGCCCAAGACTTTATGCCCAACAACCCCGGCATTGTCATACAACTGGATTTGGTTGCCGGCGCCGTGATTGAGGCGACATTGGCAGGGCGCGGTCCCGAAATTGCACTCAATCAAGGCAGCGCATCACCCGTTAACTTCGGCATGCGCGGCGCGTTGCGTGATTTATCAACATTCCCGGGCTTTGAAGAAATGCGCGGAGACTTCCATCCCGAGGCGTTCGTGCCGTTCGCTTACGAAGACAGAATCTACGGCATTCCCGAGCGCATGGACTTTGTCATGATGTTCTACCGCACGGATATCTTTGCCGAGGCCGGCTTGCAAGCACCCAACACGTGGGAAGAACTGACAACAACGGTGCTGCAACGTTTGCGTCACCAAAATATGGACGTTGGTGTCGGACACTTAGGTTTGCTTGCCAGCCCAACAACGGCCAGCGTCTTTACCAACCTGCTCTTCCAAAATGGTGGTCATATTTACAGCGACGATTTAATGACAACGGCACTTGATACCCAGGTTGCCTATGAAGCCTTTATGACGGCAGTGCAATTTTATACCGACTTCCGTATGCCTCGCGAATATGACGCATTCAGCCGTTTTAGAACCGGCGAAATGCCCATGGTTATCAACAGCTACACTTTCTACAACTTCCTTACCATGGCGGCACCTGAGATTGCCGGCCTATGGCGCATGGTGCCCATCCCCGGCACACCGCGTGACGACATCGCACCCGGGTTCATTGACCGCAGCCAGCCCGTTACCGGCATGGCGTCTGTTATGTTCGACCATATTCGCGATCCCGAAGCCGGCTGGGCGTTTATGCAATGGTGGGCAAGTGCCGAGGTACAAGCACAGTTCGGATTGCGGCAAGAGGCGTTGCTCGGCCCCGGTGGACGCTACACGCCGGCAAACTTGAATACCTTTGAGCTGTTGCCGTGGGGTCCTGCTGAGTTGCATCAACTTCACACGCAGTTGGCCTTTGTGCGTGCTGTACCGGAAGTGCCCGGTTCATACTATGTGCCGCGTGCGCTGAACAGCGCCTTTACATTGTCAGTTGTTGACGGCGAAGATCCGCGCCGTATGTTGCTCGAATGGAATGGGCATATCAACCGCGAATTGGAGCGGCGACGCAATGAGTTTAATTTTGACCCAAGCGGCTCACCACACTATATTGCCGAACGTGATGTTATCGGTACGCTGGAAGAATTGGGCTATCCCGGTGGCATTCACCGAATTGAGCCGGTAAGGGGGTTCGCACGTGGTTAAATTTGTAAAGCCGCCGCCGCGAGAAACGCACAAGAAGCTGAAACTGGGCTATCGCATTAAGAACAACATGGGCAGTTATGCCATGATTGCACCCTTCTTTATCTTCTTTATCGTCTTTACCGTCATTCCGGTGCTGGCGGCCATTGTCGTGAGTTTCACTGACTTCAATCTGTTCAGCTTCCCCAACTTCGTGGGTGCAAGCAACTATATGCGCATGGCCGACGACAGATTGCTGTTTATTGCATTGCGCAATACCATGGTATTCGTCTTTATCAACGGCCCTATCGGATTTGTCTTTGCTTTCTTGATGGCATGGCTGATTAACGAAATGCCGCGCAAACTGCGTGTCTTGATGACCGTGCTCTTCTACGCGCCGAGCGTATCCGGCAATGTATTCTTTATTTGGCAATTCCTGTTCAGTGGCGACATGTATGGTATGGCAAACGGCTTCTTGATGCGAATAGGATACATACAAGAGCCGGTGCAGTGGTTGACGAGTACAGAAACCAACTTGACCATTGCCGTTATCGTATCGCTTTGGATGAGTTTGGGCATCGGCTTTCTGGCGTTTATCGCCGGCTTTCAGTCCATCGACGAAAGCCAATATGAAGCAGGTACCATGGACGGCGTCGCTAACCGCGGGCAGGAGTTGTGGTACATCACCATTCCCAATATGAAAAACATGCTGCTCTTTGCGGCCGTGCTGCAAATCGCCGGGGCCTTCTCGGTTGGTGCTGTCACGCAAGCGTTAACGGGCGGGTTCGGTTCAGCAAACTACTCAACGCTGACGATTTTGAACTTGATTGATGATTATGCACAAGTCCGGCTCGAAATGGGCTATGCCAGTGCGCTGGGTGTACTGCTGTTTGCCATGATTGTGGTGAGCAAAAAGCTTATATTCAAGCTGTTAAAGCTGTAAAGGGGGGACAAACACGATGGCAGAAGCAACAATTAAAACCCCAAAAATTAAATATGTCAAGGCAACCAAGAAGAAAAACGCCAAGTACCGCCGCAGTAACCGCAACATGGGCGGCAGCATTGGGGTGTTTCTCATCTTATTGATTTTCGCGACGATAATGGCCATTCCATTGGTGTTCATGATTATTTCGGCATTTAAGCCGCAACATGAGTTTTTCCTCTTCCCGCCGCGATTCTTTGTGCGCGACCCTACGCTGGAAAATTTCCGCATTATGGGTGACGCGCTGTCTAATCTGCAAGTCCCGTTTGAACGCTATTTCTTCAACAGTGCTTGGATTTCGGTGGTGGTAACGAGCGTTTATCTGTTCATCGCCACCATGGCGGCGTATCCCCTGGCCAAGCATAATTTCCCCGGAAAAAAGGGCATGAATTCAATCATTCAGTTGGCATTGATGTTTACCGGACCCATTACGGCGGTGCCGCTCTTTATGGTGCAAGCCGGATTGGGCTTGATTGATCATCCGCTGTCACTCGGCATTATTTTACCGGCACTGGCGTCAACCATGGGTGTGTTCCTCTGCGTGCAGTATCTCGACTCAATACCAAACGCCGTCATCGAATCGGCGAAAATCGACGGTGCGGGAAACTTCCGAACTTACTGGCAGGTCGTTATGCCCAACTGTCGCCCGATTATTATGACGATTCTGATTTTCCAATTTCAAGGCATTTGGGCTGTCGGCGCGACAAACGTTGTCTTTACCGAGTCGCTCAAAACCTTGCCCGCCGCAATGGGGCAGATTGCCACAGCAGGCATTGCCCGTGCAGGCGTCGGCTTGGCGGCAGGTTTGCTGCTAATTATCCCGCCGGTGTTGGTCTTCACTATATCGCAGGCCAAAGTCATTGAAACTATGGCGCACTCGGGGATTAAAGATTAGAATCGCCGTACACGAGGCGCGATAAGTGTCCTTGTTATTCAGAACTACCTTTGAAAGGTCGTGAGCATTTGAAACGAGCGTTATCCATCTTCATAGCCGTACTCATGCTGGCCGTGTTGCTCAGCATGCCTGCGGCGGCGGAAAATACCGGAAAATCGTACACCTACTCATTCTTCGGGAGTGGTATGCATCGCGTGCCGTCAACAATACCCGACCCGTACCGTGTAGTTGATGTCATTACAGGGTATCAAATGGTTGATCCGCAAGACATGGTCTTTGTCACTGATAACAACGGCGACGGCTACTTGTATATCATGAACAGCGTGTCCGACGCCGAGTTCGACGGCATAAACGCTACCGGACGCATTGTCGTGCTTGACCCTGATTTCAACCATGTGCGCGATATCATCATCCACGGTATGCCTGACATACAAGAAGTTCATGCCTTTACAGGGGCGGTGACCTATGTGCCGGACACATTGCAAGGTCCGCGCGGCATTTGGGTTGACAAGCAGGACGCCAATCCCGCCAATCACTTTATCTTGATTGCCGACCGGGACGGACACCGAATTGTCATTACCGATATGGACGGTCGCTACATCCGTCAAATTGGCGTGCCGAATAACCCGCAAGTGCTAGCGGCACTTTTGGGTGCCGATGCCGACGCACCCGATGCGCACATTCAAGTGCTGGCGCGTTTCCTGCCCATCAGTGTGCAAACCGACCACAACGGTGACATTTTTTTGCTGAGCGAAAACGACTACGGCGGCATCATGCACCTCACCACTGAGGGCGAGTTTATCGAATATTTCGGCGCGGCTGATGTCGTGCTCACCGGCGCGATGGCGATAGAGATTGCCTGGCGCGGTTTCTTCGATCTCATCGGCGTGCGCTTCCCGCCGCCGCCAATTTTGCCCAACCAATACGCTGACTTCTTTATTGCACCGGACGGGCAGTACATCTACGCCGTCCGCCCCACAACCTCCTCTCAGGAAGAGTTGGTACGCAAGATGAACCGTGTATCGGTCAATGTGCTTGAAAACACCGGCCGTTTCGGCGATGACTTCGTGCGTGAGCGCGGACAGCCATTAAACACGAGTTTTAACGCCGTCATTGCCGATGAAGACGGTTTTATCACCGCTCTTGACTCAACACACCGCCGTCTGTTCCAATACACGCCGACAGGCCACGAACTCTACATTTTTGGCGGTCGCGGTACACAGCGCGGCACGTTTGTCGACCCCGTGGCGCTGGCTGTTGACGGCAATCGTTTGATGGTGCTTGACCGCGGTGCGCGTTCCATCACCGTTATGGAGCCGACCTATTTCGGCCGGATGCTCCGTACCGCACAGCTGCTGTGGATGGAAGGTGATTTTGAGCACTCACTCGAATATTGGCTGCGCGTCATTGAGCTCAACCCCAACTACTCGTTTGCCTACCGTGCAGCGGCTGAAATCTTCTATCTGCAAGGCGAATTTGAGCAATCAATGGAATTTGCCCGTATGACGTTCTATTCTCCGCAACACTCCCGCGCTTTCCAACATGTGCGCTCGGAGATTATCAACGATAACTTCGCTTGGGCATTTACCGTCTTCATTCTGCTGTTGGTGCTGATTTTTGTATGGGGCATTCTGCGCCGCCGCGGCATCATTGTGATCAACAAAGTTGAAAACGACCAGCACGGCAAGTTCCGGTATCTGTTGTGGTGCTTATTCCACCCCATCGACGGGTTCAGCGAAATGCGCTACAATCACAAGCAATCACTGATGCTCGCAAACGCCTGTATGGTGTTCCATGTTTTTGTCAACTTGGTCAATATGCAATGGCGTGGCTGGAACTTTGGCGGACCCAACCAAGGTGGCGTCAGCTTGCCTTTCTTGTTGGCATTTACGCTGGGCTACTACTTCCTGTTTACCATGGTCAACTGGTTGCTGGGTACATTCTTAGTCGGTAAAGCCACGTTCAGAAATCTGTGGATTTGTATCTGCTATGCCTTGATTCCCATGTCAGTCGGCTCACTGCTCTGGACAGGGCTGTCTAACATCTTGACACAGGATGAGTTTATGATTATGAACTACATCTGGCAAATTGGCATGTGGTGGAGTTTTATCCTAATCTACTGGGCCATTAAAGAGACGCAGATGTTCGGCTTTATTCGCACCTTTGTTTCCATACTCTTGACCATGATCGGCATGTCAATTGTCATTTTCATTATCTTCTTGATGGTAGCACTGGTTGTGCAATTGCGTGACTTCGCCGGTGCAATATGGGATGAAGCCATGTTCCGAATACGAAGCGGACCCAATGATATGCCCGATATGTCGCTGGTATTGCCCATTGTCATCGCAGCGGCAGCGCTGGTCGTCGGTGCTATGGTATTTTTAAAATGGCGCAAACGTCGCGTCAGAGGTTGATAGGAGGGTGCTAAGATGAAAAAATCAAATACAATCAAACACCTCCGCATCATCCCAATTTTGTTGGCGATGTTTATGCTGCTGTCCTGCGCGCCGAATTTGCGCCAAGCCAATGACAATGCAGCTTTTGCCGTCACGCGCACAGCCGCTGAACTGACAGCGCGTCCGCGCGGTCTGCCAACCGCTGACATCAGCCAAGCGCTTGATATCCTCAGCCGAGAAATTCTCGGCGAGCATTTTGAACAGGTTGCCGAGAACGAGCAGTTCATCATGTTCCACCACCCCGTGCTGCATTACATTGCCATTGTAGACAAACATACAGGTCGTCTGTGGACATCTAACCCCCTGGATGTCGAGGACGATGATATCTCTAACGGCGCGTTTTTGCGTGTGCGACGGTCGTTGTTGCAGTTGGAATTTATCCAACGCAATGCCATCGCGCCCACAAGCGCCAACTCTTTTGACACAACATTGCCGCAAGAAGTGCAAGATGCGCTCAATGCCTACGATGCCGCACTGACGCAAATTCGCCGCGAAGCCGTGCCCACGGCTCGTAACGCCGCCGACCGTGCCGACCGCACGGTAGAATCGGCGACAACCACATTAGCGGAGTTGAACGCTGAGGCAACACAGGTGCAAATGGCTGAACTGTTGCAACGCATAACGCTGATTGCCGAGCGCAACACGAACAACACGGGTGAACTCGCCACTGTGGTGCGGCAAGTTGCCCGTGCTGCGACCGAAGCCGAACGCATCACAGCCGCGCAAGCTGTTGAGGCATCGGTTGGTACAGCCCAATCCGCCGTTCGCGCAGCAAATGCGGCTGAAGCTACGGCGTTAATTGCCCTGCAAGTGGCCGACCTTGCCATCGGCTTGGCAAACGACCCCAATAGAATAGAATCTGCCGCCGACTATGCTGCGCTCGCGTTGCACGCCGCAACTGTGGCACAGACCGCGCTGAGCATGGTGAACGGCTATGGTACCGGCACGGAGACCACGCCGCAGAACTTGCAGACCACAACACAACAGCTTGTCGACAACGCTGAGCGCGTGACGTTGGAAGCTGCCCGCGCCGACCTACGCGGCCGCGCCTTAGTAGCAAGCATAGAACTCGCCGCAGCATTGCAAGACGTGCAAGCCGTCGCGGCGCGTCTTGACGCACCGCGTGCCCAAGCCGAGAACATTGCCGATCGCGCCGAGGCCATTATAGATGAGCATGCACCCGCGCCGGAAGATGAAGAAACTGACGAAAACGGTGAAATGGTCGGCAACGCCGATGACAACATCGAAAACAGTGATGATTCTGACGTCCCGTCCGATGAAGATGAGGATGAAACCGAAGTCCTCGGCTACATTTCTGGCAGCGACGAATATGATGATGACCCATATGACGATGACCCATACGGTGAAGATGGCCCTTATGGCGAGCCTGGCGCACCTGGTGAGGATGGTGAACCCGGCGAAGCCCCTCCTGCTGCTGTCGAGGGCTCTGTAAGCGTGACAATGTTGGACAACGGCATTCGCCTCGACAAATTCTTCAACACCGCTAACGCCTTAATCCCCATCACCTTTACACTGACCGATGACGGCTTTGAAGCAAGCATTTTGTTCGACGAAGTGCAAGAAAATTATGTCGAAGGTCATCCCACCTACACCAGTGTTGCCAATATCCGTCTCCTGCCTTTCTTCGGCGCCGGCGGCGCACAAGATGAGGGCTACATGCTAATCCCCGACGGTGCCGGCGCACTCATCAATTTCAATAACGGAAAAACAAATATCGCCGATCGTTGGACGCCGTCGGTAAGTTACACAAAACCTCTGTACAGCAATGATCTGTCGCTGACAAACGACATTTTTGCCAGCCGCTACGTGCCTGTACGCCTGCCCATGTTCGGCATGGTCAAGAACGGCGGCGGTTTTATCGCCGAAGTTACCAGCGGCGCGGCGCTTTCAACAATCAACGCGGTGGTTGCCGGATTGAATACGTCGTACAACCAAGCCTTTTTCTCGGCCGATTACCGCTCGTGGACGCGTATTGCGCTGTACGGACAGATGGCGGTTGAGGTCAACAATGTCATCTTTATAGGTGCCGACCCGGCCTACATTCCGACCTATACCGTCAACTTCCGCTTTGCCGTTGACAATGAAGAAAATCCCGTCGATTACGTTGAGCTTGCCAACCTCTACCGCGATCAGTTGATTGAACGCGGTCTCGGTCGCAACAGCAACTATCAAAACAAGCTTTATGTCGACTTCTTCGGCGGTGTCACGCGCCCGCGCAGCTTTTTGGGCTTCAACTATACGGGCATCGAGGTTATGACATCGTTCGAACAAGCTGAGTATATCCTCAACGATTTACGTGCCAACGGTGTTGGCGACATGGTGGCGTTCTTTAACCGATACACCATGAGAGGCGGCCGTCCGCGTATGGAAGTCATTCCGCACAATGCCCTGGGCGGTCAGCGCGGCTTTATCAATCTGGTCAACGCTGCGGCCGATATGGGCATTCCCGTGTTCCCTAGCGTCAACGTGCAAGGATTCAGCCGTTCGGGTGATGGATTCTCACGGTTCCGCGACACAGCGTTGGCGACCAACTTTGCGCCGGCTGAGGTATACCCGTTCGGCATTGTCACCAACGTAGAGTTCAAAGGCGGTTCGCCGTGGTACATGTTCCGCCCCGAACTATATGAGCGTGTATTCGACCGTACCATGCGCTCGTTGCGCAACCAAAATCTCACCCACGTTCTGCTGGACGAAAACACGGCCGAAGTATATTCAAACTTTGCCCGCGACGGTATGCAGCGCGACCGCCAATCACTTGAAATGGCAGCGCAAATCCGCCGCCTGCACCAAGAGGGGTTCAGCCTGGCCTTCGACGGTGCGACAGATTACATGATACCCTATGCTGACTTCATTTTGGGCATGTCGCTCATGTCAAGCCAAAACGTCGTTTTCGACGCTGAAGTGCCTTTCCTGCCGATACTGCTCAAAGGCTACGTCAACTTTTCGGGCCTGTCTATCGGCGTGACCGATTTGTCACACGAATACTTCTTGCGGCACATCGAAACCGGCGCGGGACTGCGCTACACACTGACCTATCGCGACAACCAAATTCTGCTCTGGACGACATCACGTCACCATTTCAGCATGGAATATAACATCATGCGTGATCAAATCATTGAGCGTTACAGCGTATTGGCCGTCCTTTCCGAACAAGTCGGCAACGCCACAATTACCGGACACCAACGCCTCGGCGATTTGGCCGTTGTCGAATATTCCAACGGCGTCGTCGTCAAGGTCAACTACGGCAGCAACGCCGCAACGTACAACGGCGTGACAGTGCCGCCGCTCGATTGGGTCATGACAGGAGGAGGTAGGTAGTATGAAGCTTCGTATGCCAAAAATGGCGCGCAAACCGCTGACTTTGGAGCGAAAAGTCCGCCGCGCCGGATTCCTGTTCCTGCTGCCGTGGCTGTTCGGCATCATCACTTTCTTTGTCATTCCGTTTGTCAATACCTTTCTTTGGTCATTCCAACGCATTGACATCTCAGCACGGACATTCACCTTTACCGGTTTCACCAACTTCGACTACGCCTTCCGCGAAAACCGCGATTTCTTGCGTTCGTTGATTGAATCGGTCGGCTCAATGTTCGGCGATGTCATCATCATTTTGGTGTTCTCATTCTTCATTGCGCTGATACTCAACCAAAAGTTCTACGGACGGACAATTGCGCGCGCGCTGTTCTTCTTGCCTGTCATTGTAGCATCATCCATTGTCATCACCATTATCCGCGAAGACGTTTTTACCCAACGCCTGATGTCAGGCACGGGCGAAACCGAGGCCATTTTCCAAACAGCAGCCATCGGCAACTTGCTGAACGGCATAGGGCTGCCGCCCCAGGCCGTCGACATAATGACAACGGCCTTGGCTGACATTTTTGACCTGACATGGAAGACAGGTATGCAGATTATTTTGTTCTTAAGCGGCTTGCAGTCAATCCCCGATTCCTACTACGAAGTTGCCTCCATTGAGGGCGCTAACGCGTGGGATTCATTTTGGAAAATTACTGCGCCTATGGTGACGCCGTCAATTATGTTGGTCGTCATCTACTCGATTATCGACACCTTTACCAATCCGGCAAACCCTGTTATGCGCGTCATTATGACCGAAATCAGCCCTCGTTTGGATTGGGGCGCGGCATCGGCCATGGCGATGGTACTGTTTTTAGTCATCGGCGTAATTATCGGCTTATTTATGCTGTGTATGCGTAAAGCCGTGTTCTACAACGAGTAAGGGGGGAGAAACGATGCAAGAAACAAGTAAACTCAAAGCTTGGCTCAACGACCCCAAAGCTAAAGACAGCCGCAAGCAAGTCAAGTTGCGTGTCCAAAAAACGGGCGGAAAGTGGTTGTTTGCCATCTTCCGCGCAGTGTTTTTGATTTGTATGGCATATGTTATTCTTTACCCGATTTTGATTTTAATGAGCCGTGCATTCCGCCCCGCTGAAGATATGTTTAATCCCAATATCATCTGGCTGCCCATCACTTACACGTTGGAAAATTTCCGTATCGTCATGAACCGTATGGAATTTTGGGATGCTATGTGGTCAACGCTCCGCATCGTGACCATCAGTTCGCTGTTGATGGTGGCATCCTGTGCCGTAACAGGTTACGGCCTGGCGCGTTACCGCCTGCGTATGCAAAAAATCTACATGTTGCTCGTCGTGCTGAGCGTCATCGTACCCTTTATGGTCATCCTCGTGCCGTACATGGACGTTATGCGAAATGTTAACTTCCTCGGTCTTGGTAATACGCTGGGCTACCTCTATAGCGGCGTGCCGCGCGGACTGACGCTGTTTGACAGTGAGTGGGTATATTATGTGCCCGCCATGCTCGGTGTAGGTTTACGAAGTGGCTTGTTCATCCTGCTATATTATCAATTTTTCCGCAGCATGCCCAAAGAGCTTGAAAGTGCTGCGCGGATTGATGGTTGTGGCGAAATGACGACTTTTCTGCGTGTCATGCTGCCCAACGCCGGCGCCCCCATGCTGGTCACTGCCATTTTGAGTTTTGTTTGGTACTGGTCGGACTTCTATCTCGGACAATTTATGTTCAGCGGCAATATGGCCATGATGAGCAACCGCTTGTCCATCATCCGCCAAACCATCTACACCACAAACCCAATGGGTGAACGCGCAACCGCCGAAGGCGGCTCAGTACTGGCGTTTGCTGCTGCGCTCTTGTTTATCATCCCGCCGCTGCTACTATATATAGTAGCGCAACGCTTCTTCATGCGCAGTGTAGAGCGCTCGGGCATCGTCGGCTAAAAAGGCTGCCGAAAAATGATTTTTTGACCCGCAGTTGACATTGAACTGTTGCAAAATGCAGGGCTTTAGAGGCAGTTTTCGCAGAAACAAAGCCGAAAATCATGTGTTTGACTGTTTAAGAAATCATATTTGAAGTGCAACTGACGAAAACAGCAAGTCAATTGAATTACAAAAAATTTACCAAACCGTGAAAAAATGCTTGCAATTTCAAATGAAGTTGAGTATAATGGATGCAACAAAATGTCCCCGGCAAAAATCGCGCACATTCGCGCGTACATATCAGTGCATATGGTTGGTGCAAAACAGGCTTGCCTTAATTTTGCAGGCATAGAGCTTGCTCTTGCGACACAACCTTGCAATATAACATTGTAATCAAAACAAAAAAAACGTAGAAAATCTAAGGAGGAACATTCAAAATGAAACTTCGCAAAATTTCCGCAACTCTCTTGGCAGTCCTGCTGCTTGCAGCGCTGTCTGTCGCGCCGGCAACGGCAAACACGCCCACCGTAGTGCTTGACTTACTGACAGGTGAGTGGACACCGCAGCACGCCCACGGGCCATCCACCACCGGTGGCAATGGCGGGCCACTCACTGTGGCACCGGGGCCAAATGGAAATGCTATTCGTGCTCTGCCCAGTCCGGTAACGCTCAACGATTTTGCCGACCTTTCGCTTGAAGTCGACTTGACGGTCACCGGCGGTGCTACCGCATACGTCGTTCTTTGGCTAGTCACTGAAGAACCGGGCAGATTTGATGGTGATAGCAATGTAGGCCCGTTGTCACCGGGAAACATTACGCCAATCTTGCTCCCGGCCGTTGAAGGTGAAGCCCCTAGAAGTGGTCATGCGTTCAACGTAGGTCAATTTAATGACACCATTGCCATGGATCGTGAGGGCGAGGGTGACACCAATTATTATTTCGAGCGCAACAACCATACTAACGTGAGAGTGCGTGGTTTTGCTGTACAAATTGTTAACGGCGCAACAGTTGAAGTAAGGACACTTCGCTTTGTCGAAGGTGCCGAAGGCACGACCCCTCCAAATGGCGCAACTCCGACACCGACGCCTGGCACAACAGCAACCCCGACACCGGGGACAACCGCAACAACGCCTCCTCCTGCCGGAACAGGCACAGCTGCGCCCGGACAAGGCAACCCCAAGACTTCTGACCCCGGCGTTGCCATGATTGTCATGACCGGGTTGGCCGGTTTAGCTGGTGCAGGTTTCTTGATTGGTAAGAAAAAGGAGAAGTAAGATGAAAAAAATCGTAACGCTTAGCCTGACAGTGCTTCTGTTGGCAAGCTTAACACTTCTCCCTGCAATGGCGCAAACCCCGGCGCAAAGCCCGTTTGTGTTTACTGATCAACCCGCCAGCGCGTGGGGCACTAACCACCCCGATCAAATGGTCGGCGCTGCTAATGCGGCGGTAAGTACAACTGGTGGCGAAGGCAATCCCATTGTATTTACCAGAACGGGATATGGCTGGCCCAGTGCGGTGTTTCTTTTTGATGGTCCTATGGCGATACAAGAGGGGCACGAACTGCACTACGATTTTGATATCGCGCTCACGCGAGAAGCCGGAGATGCACGGCCGATTTATGTGCGCATTCTTGCAGCCATAGCACCAGACTCAAACAGTACCCCATCGCCGGAAGCTAGCTTTATGGAAATTACCATAGCAGGTTTAGAACCTGGCCGACAAACCGGTTCGTTACGTTTTTTCACACCAAATATTTATGGTATTTGGATTCAAATGGTTTGTGACTCCGGCACACTCACCGTCTATGGGCTGAACATTGGCGATGAACTTGTTCTAGTTGAAGGTGCACCCGAACCGCCTCCGCCTGGCGAAACCCCCACCCCAACGCCTCCTCCGACAACAGCAACCCCGACACCGGGGACAACCGCAACAACGCCTCCTCCTGCCGGAACAGGCACAGCTGCGCCCGGACAAGGCAACCCTAAGACCTCTGATGCCGGCGTTGCCATGATTGTCATGACCGGTTTGGCGGGCTTGGCAGGTGCGGGCCTACTGGTTGGCAAGAAGCGTAAGTAAGGAGAGGGAAACATGAAAAAAATTATAACACTTGCGTTGGCACTGCTGCTCATTGCCGCGCTCTCATTTACTCTCGTCGGCTGCGATAACGACGATAACGATGAACCCGGAAACGGCACGGCCGGCGCGGGCGCAACAACAGTTGAGCCGGGCGGCGACACTGAAGAGCCGGGTATCGGTACTGAGCCGACAGCCTTTGTCAGCCCGTTCAACTTGCTTTCACTGCCTGCTGACGCATGGTCGCCCAGCATTCCCGAACTCAATGAAGACGCTGAAATCACGGCAACCGGCGGCGCGGGCGAACCCATTGTCATTACCCGCGAAGGCTACGGCTGGCCCAGCATTTCGATTTTGTTCGATGAGCCCATTCTTGTAGCTGAAGGGCATCGCATCTACTACGACATTGATGTCGAAGTAGAGCAATACGTCCGCATCTATCGCGCCAACGCCGACGGTTCTTACGGTGCCGAGCTGACGCTTGTGGCACTTGAGCCAGGCAATCAAGTCGGTTATTTGCAAGTTTTCGGTGATCAATTGCTGCTCGGCTTGTGGATTCAAGCCGTAGGCGAAGGCACCGTCACAGTCAACGGACTGAACATTGGCGATGGCTTAGTCTTAGCCGGCGAATAGGCTAACATTTGGATTTTATGACAGAAAGGGCGATAATTCATCGCCCTTCCCGTCACAAAACACACATATTGAAGCGCTGAGTAACAAGCATCACAAAGCGCGACAATACAATAGAAAAGGAGAAAATAACCATGAAACTACGCAGAATTTTGGCACTTGGCATCGTTGCTATGTTGGCAATGGCGTTCTTGGTGCCGGCCGCAAGTGCAGCACCTGCCGCAGTCTTCAACATCATGGACACTGTACCTGCAAATTGGGAACTTACCGCGGCAGGCAACGGTACCATTGCTACGCCAACCATCGCAGACGGTGTAATGACGTTTACCAACCAAGGTGGCGGTTGGCCGAGTGCGGTATACCGTCTTGCCGCCGGCGACCGTGTTGACATTCCGCAAGATGAATGGGAAGATTTGTATATCCACTTCAACGTAGAAGTCGTAGCCGGTGCGGCATTTGAACTTCTCATTGGTGAAGGGCGCGATGCCGACACCATAAGAATCACCCGCATTTTCGAGCCGAACGATAGCCAAAGAGACCCGGGCAGTTTTGACCTTACGGCAAGAACTTACACCGGCCGAGTCAGCTTGGCGACAGCACTGGCGAGCAGATACTTTGTCGAAAATGAACCTGAGATTCACACCGTTGATACACCGTTTGAGGGAGCGTCATTCGACTTTGGCGGTCTGCGCGTTACCGCCGTTAACGGCAATGTAATCGTCCGCGAGTTCCGTATCGCGCCTCTTGCTGCCGGCGAAACAGGCAGCACGCCGCCGCCTAGCACGGCAACCCCAACCCCCGGCGCAGCCACCGGCACTCCTGCTCCGACCGGCACACCCGGTCCTAACCCTCCGACAGCTGACCCCGGCATTACCATGACGGTTATGGCTGGTTTGGCAGGCTTGGCGGGCGCAGGTCTGTTGATTGGCAAAAAGAAAAAGTAAGACGCATTATTAGGGGCGGCCCAACGCCGTCCCTACATACAATCAATTAAAAAATGAGGAGGATCCCCACATGAAACTACGCAGAATTTTGGCAGTCGGCATGATTCTTATGCTGGCAACGGCACTGGTAATCCCCGCAAGCGCAAACACGGACAACGTAATCAATGTGTTAACCCTGCCTGTCGCTGGTTGGGAAAGCTCTCTTCCTGGAGCAGGTAATGGTGGCACCACCACAGCTGCCATCACAGGTGGCGCGCTTGTGATCACCAATGCAGACGGCGGTTGGCCGAGTTCGACCTACGAGTTAGATGACATCATTTCGATTCCTCGAGCCGAATGGGGAAATCTGTACTTATTCTTCAATATTACAGTTCCTGCTAACGCAGAAACAGCCATCTCGTTCTTCCACGGTGAAGTTGGCGGTGATGCGTCATCGTTGGCGATGAATCGCTCAATCGTTCCCAACGATGCTGAGCGCTCAAATGTCGGTGATATTAAAGCGGGTACATACGAAGGCTATGTAAGTTTGGCGTGGGCCTTGGACAATGTAACAAGAATTGAAACTGTTGGTACTGAACACACCATCCAAACCAACGCGTTTACCGGCGACACGCTTGAACTCGCGGGCATTCGCATTCACGCTGTTGGCCCAAACGGCACTGAGATAACCGTCCGTGAACTCCGCATCGGCCCGGCCGGCTCAGACAACCAACCCGGCGAAGACGGCACCGCACCGCCCAGCACCGCTACTCCAACGCCGGCCCCCGACGCAACAGCATCACCCACTGCAGCACCGACCGGCACACCCGGCCCCAACCCTCCAACAGCCGATGCCGGCGTTGCCATGATCGTTATGACCGGCTTGGCCGGCCTTGCAGGCACAGGCTTGCTGATTGGCAAAAAGCGCAAGTAAAATTTTAATCATGCAGGGGCGGCATTAACCGCCCCTGCGCAAACCAATTAAATCTAGGAGGATCCCCCTATGAAAAATCTGCGCAAAGCCCTTGTACTTACCTTAGCCGTCGTGTTCTGCATGGCTATGATTGTCATGCCCGCAGCAGCTGACGAAAATGGAGATTATGTTGTTCTGTTTGATCTTATGGACTGGTCAGCCGATGACTGGGAACTCTACCAAGCAACCGATGACGATACTGCGACAGCCGGCGGCGGCAGAATTGAAGTCACCAACGAAGGTGGCGTTTACACTTTTAGCAACGTAGGCAACTCCGGTTGGCCGAACGCAACACTGGCATTTGGCGACGATGCGGCCGAAGCAATGAACTGGCCCATCGAAAACTGGGAAGATATCATTGTACATTTCGACATTGAAGTCATGAACAACACCGCGATTCAAATTTTTGACTGGGACACCGATTCAGCAAATGCCATCCGTGTGGTCGGCGCATTTGTTGATTTAGATGATGATTTTGGCAACTTTGAGGATTATTTGACTCACGTAGGCGACCTCTTGGCGCACCATTACATTGGCACAAGAACCATGCGTCAATTTCTTGACAGCCGTTTTTCTGTTACCGCTGACCCCGATGGCGGTGAAGATGATTTCCTTTTCCATTGGCTTGAATTCCCGGAAGATACCTTTATGTTTGCCGGCATTCAATTCTGGCCTGTTGGCGGCGATGTAATCGTGCGCGATTTCCGCATTACCGTACCCACAGCTGTGTATGAAGATTGGGGTGACTTGACTCCTCCGGTTAATAATACGCCGGAACCAACCGATGAAACGGGAACCCCAACTGAGGACGTTGAACCCACTCCGGTAGAAACTCCCGAGCCAAGTCCCGAACCCGGTGATGACAACGACAGCGATGGTATTGACACATGGATTATCATTGTCATCGCCGCAGGCGTGCTCGTGGTCGGCGTCGTAGTCTTCTTACTCCTATCCAAGAAAAAAGGCGGCGACAAGAAATAAGAGCGGCCAAACTCTCAAATAGAGAATATAAGGCGTGACAAACATAATTTCAGCATATAGGGGCGGCATCAGCCGCCCCTTTTACTAAAAAATATATAGAAAAGGGCGCCTTCCTCCTGCATTGCTCCATATAGACTTTGGCGCCAAAGTCAACAACGTATGCCATGCGCGTGTTGCGGCGGCGTCAAGCCTTCTGCATCCCACAAACTTTGCGGAGTGTTCTGAAGGGCACCATCCTTTGGTTATTTTGTAAATACAAAGTAACTTCCGCCCGGCAAGAAAAAAAGAGGCATTCATACAATAAGCCGTAGGACGTAACTACGCCCAATTTCTCAAAAACAACAAGAGGTAAACAAATGAACACACTCAACATCAAAGCCACCCGCAAACACGACGTCATTGTCATCGGCGGCGGCACGGCCGGCGCGCTGGCCGGCATTGCGGCGGCGCGTCAAGGTGCTGATGCGCTGATTATTGAGCGCGAAAGTGCCCTCGGCGGCAGTGCCACCATGGCACAGGTCACACCGCTGATGGCCAACCATTTGGTTGACAATATCGATCAGTCGGGACTTAGCAAAGAGCTGACCAAACGTCTCAAAGCGGATGGCTATTGCAACGGCTTCGGCACAAACGACGGGTATTTCAACCTTGAAATGATGAAGTTTGCGCTGGAAGAAATGGCCGTCGAGGCCAATTGCAAACTGCTCTATAACGCGCAATACATCGCTGTCGAAACGGCTGATAAGAAAATAAAGGCCGTTATTGTACACAGTCGTGATGGACTGGTGCGCTACGAGGCCAATGTCTTTATCGATGCCTCGGGCGATGCCGTGCTGGCCAACGATGCCGGCGTGGCGTGCGAAGCCGGCGAAAATGGAAAAAACCAACAGATGTCACTGCGCTTCATGATGGGCGGCATCAATTTCGCGGTAGCACATGCTTTCTTCGAAGAGGTTGCGCCCGGCATGAGCGTGGCGGCCGACAGGTTGTATCTCGCGTCGTTGTGGAAGTGGCTCAAAGAGGGACACGGTTTTACCTCATTGCTCAAAAAAGGTGTCGATGATGGCGTGATAGAAGTTGCCGACGTAACCTATATACAGGCCTTTTGGCAGCCCGGCATGGAGGGTGTATTGGCTTTCAACTGCCCCGAGGCGTATCAACTGTATCAAGCCAATGACGCCGAATGTGTGTCGCAAGTCATCATGCGCTGCCGCGCATCAGCGAAGCGGCTGCTGGCTTTTTTTAACAAGTATGTGAAAGGCTTTGAAAATGCCTTTATCCTCTCCACCGCGCCCATGCCCGGCATTCGCGAGTCGCGCCGCATCGTCGGGCGTTATGTCGTGACGGCCGACGACTACAAAAACTGCCGCAAGTTCGACGACGCCATCGCGCAAACGGCCTATCCCATCGACATACACGGCTGGGATGACGGCGTACTGCTGCGCGGCATGCCCGATGGTGAGTTTATGGAAGTGCCGTACCGTTGCATGTTGCCTGTTGAGTACGATAATTTGCTGGTAGCGGGACGTTGTCTGTCGGCAGATTTCTTAGCGCAATCGGCATTGCGTATCCAACTGACTTGTCGTGCCATGGGCGAAGCCGCCGGCATCGCTGCTGCCACGTCTGTCAAGGATGGCACAGACGTCTGTGATATCGATGGCACAACCATCCGCGACACTATGATTGCAAACGGCGGTATTTTCTTATGACAAAAAGAGTTGTCGAACACGACACAGGCAATCCGCTCCGCCCTGCGCCTGTACATTACAAGCAAAAGCAAGGCGGCAAAACATTCTACTCCAACAACCCCGAACAGGTTATTTTGCGGGATTTAGCCGATAAAGCAGAGGTTGATGGCGATGAAATGCCGCAAAAGCGGGATGAAAAGCGGCAAAAAGAAGGTGTTTGCCTCATGCAAGCCGACAATATGCAAGGCAACTGGCACGCTATTTTTGAGCATAGCAACCATACCGGCATCCCCGTTTATTTCGGCCTGCGCTTAAAAAACAATGGACAGCGTGATGCAACAATTACAGTGCGCCGCGTTGGCTACCAATCCTCTGGTGATTGGTGTGGCACAATGGCTTACACCGACTATTACCAACAAAAGTTCCCCCTCCCCGTTGACCATTTCGACGCTGTTGGCAACGTCAACTGGCACTGGGAACTGAACGGGTTAGTCGACTACGCTCCTAAGCCATTCACCCCCGAGACCTACATCCTGCCGCCCGGCAAACATTTCTACGTCATTGGCGGCACGAGTGCTGACGCTTATAACAACTACAACGTCGGCGGTACAGCCGACCAACAAGTGGGCATCAAGGCCGATTTACAAGCTGTCAACGGCGTTGCCGACTTCTGCATTGACGGTGAAAATATTACAGGCAGCATGCTGGTGTACAGCGACCCAACGGCCATCGACGATCCACACCCGCAAGGCTATACGCTGCGTGAAGACTTGCTCGGCGGGCACCTATTCCCGCACGCCGAACAATACGGTGGCGTAAGTGATGGGTTGGCTGTCGTCGAAAATGCTGTGATATGGCGCATCGGCGACGCTACACCGCCCGGCCGTTTGCCGGTCAGCTATGTGTCAGAGTATGCCATGGACAAAAATGTTGTGCCATATGCGAAATACGACAATCGCATTGAGCGTATTGAACATGCTGCTGAGTGGACAACCAACCTCAATCCGCAGAACTACCCCGGCGCGGTGGGCAGCGACATCATCGGCTTTACTTGTGTTGATGAGCAAGGTGTCACACGCCGCATCGACCGCTTCCATGCTGATGGTGCGGGGCATGGCGCTAACATATGCAACTGGATGGTTGCCATGCGCGACAGCTACACCATCGAAAACGCAAGCAACAGCCCGCGCGAAGTCAAGATTTATCAGCAGAGCTCAGGCCGCGGTATCGGGTGTGTGTTGGTGCGTGATGCTAATGACAATATTATCAAGACCTATCTGTTAACCCACCCGTTCATGCTGGATAGTATTGAGCAAGCAAGGTCTGAGTACCGCGACCGCTACGTCGACAACAAGGATGTATGGATTCCTGTCGTCAACGGCGTGAAGTATTCTCATGCCGGCGAAACGGCGTTGGCGCATACCTTTGCTGTGCCGCCTCTGGCGGCGCAAACAGTAACAATAGAATACGTCATGCTGGCAAACAGCTGGGGCGCAGTGACGCACTATGTAGAAGTATCATAAGGAAAACAGTGTTCGTCCGCAAAACACAAAAAGCAGGCGTAGCCTGCTTTTTGTGTTTTCACACATTACATCCTGCAAGGCCATATGTTCTTCTCCTTGACAAACATCCAAATTTCACATACAATAAAACCCATAAAATGCGCAAAGGAGAATCCTCATGTTGAAAAACGACAAACTACAATATCTTTACAAACAAGTGGAACAACGAAACCTTGGCGAGCCGGAGTTTATGCAAGCCGTCGCCGAAGTATTGGAATCTTTCGAGCCGGTGTTGGAAAAGAATCCGGAGCTTGCCGAATCGGGAGTGCTTGACCAAATTGTTGAGCCGGAGCGCCTGGTGTCATTCCGTGTCAGTTGGCTGGATGATAAGAATAAAATACAAGTCAACCGCGGCTTTCGCGTTCAGTTCAACTCGGCGCTGGGCCCCTATAAGGGTGGCTGTCGCTTCCACCCATCGGTAACGGCGTCGGTTATCAAGTTCCTCGGCTTTGAGCAAATTTTCAAAAATGCCTTAACCGGGCTGCCTCTCGGCGGCGGCAAAGGTGGAAGTGATTTCGACCCCAAAGGCAAGAGCGATGGTGAAATCATGCGCTTTTGCCAATCATTTATGACTGAGTTGAGTCGTCACATCGGCGCTGATACTGATGTGCCCGCCGGAGACATCGGTGTAGGCGCGCGCGAAGTTGGTTACATGTTTGGGCAGTATAAACGCTTACGCAATGAGTTTACCGGCGTGTTGACAGGCAAAGGCTTGTCTTATGGTGGCTCTTTGGCGCGCACGGAGGCAACAGGTTATGGACTGTGTTACTTTGTCGCCGAAATGCTTGCCGCACAAGGTGACAGTTTTAAGGATAAAAAAGTTGCCATCAGCGGCAGCGGTAATGTGGCAATTTTTGCGGCGCAAAAGGCGATGGAGCTTGGTGCGATTGTGGTATCGATGAGCGACTCAAGCGGCTTTATCCATGTCCCGAATGGCATAGACTTGGACCTAATGCGCCAAATCAAAGAAGTCGAAGGCGCGCGCATTTACGTCTATGCCGAGCGGGAAAAAGGTGTGGCATTTACGCCGCGCGGTCACGGAACGGTGTGGACTGTACCTTGTGATATTGCATTGCCTTGTGCCACACAAAATGAACTCGACGGCGATGATGCCAAAACCCTTGTGGCAAACGGCTGCATCCTTGTGGCCGAGGGCGCGAATATGCCGTGTACGCCCGAAGCTGTGACGCATTTCTTAAATAATCATGTTGCTTTTGGCCCCGCTAAAGCGGCAAATGCCGGAGGTGTGGCGACTTCTGGACTTGAAATGTCGCAAAACAGTATGCGGCTGTCGTGGACGTTTGAAGAAGTCGATACTAGACTTAAAGCTATCATGAAAGACATTTATAAGCGCGCCTTTGAGGCCTCGGTAACTTACGGCTGTGAGGGCAATCTAGTCGCCGGCGCGAACATTGCCGGCTTTCTGCGTGTTGCCGAAGCGATGCAAGCACAGGGAGCGGTATAATTGATAATGCAGAATGTAAAATGCAGGATGGCAGCGATTGTTTTTGCTGCTCTGCTGTTGCTCGGGGCTTGCACTCCATCAAACAGCAATAATAACCGTAGAGACCATGAATTTGTTGATGGCGCGGCGTTTCGCGTGTTGTTGCAGGAGGCGGGGCTGCCGGTGGAGCATTTAGATGTCGAAGACATACAAATCGTTCGTGCTGATGTACTGTTTGGCTATGCCAATGATTTATTCGACATTCACGCCATTACCGATGCCTGGGGCGGCAGGCATGTGGGATACACATTTGGTTGGTTTGCGGAAAATAATGATAACCTTAACAACGATGCATCTATTACTCGTGCGCAGGCGACCCATTTTGTCAACGGTGTGCGTGAGGTTAAAGATAGGCGTGCCAGCAGCTTGACGGCGTTTTACGCCATTGCGTCATTTGACCAAATTCATATGATTGACGCGCTTGACGTCGTCAGCATGGGTTGGAGCCGTTTTGATATTATTGACGGTGAGGCGGTGTTTAACCTCAGTGTACAAAATGACAATGAATACAGCATTCCGTTAGGTTACGCCTTGCCAATGGAGCGCGCACGAGCAAACAATGTGCCTGTTTATCTGATGGTGGCAGGCAATATGGCGCATCACGGCGGCATGACGACAGCGGCGTACATTGTGCGTGACCCTACCATGCGAGAGTCGGCGCTGAACGACTTAGTCGATGCGGCGGAAAATGGCGTTATTTCACCTGTCAGCGGACAACGGATTTTCTTTGACGGCATTACGATGGACTTTGAGGAAATGCGTGGTGCCGAGACACGTGAAGCGTACTCGCAGTTTATTATTGATTTGCGTACGCGACTGCCCGAGGGATTTGGGCTATTGATTTGTGTGCATCCGGCCGTGGGGCGGGGAATGCCATTCTTTGATGCCTTTGATTTTCGTGTGTTGGGCGAGCATAGCGACGGCTTGATTGTTATGGCACATGACTATTACGCTAAATCGCTGTCGGAAGAAGAGCTTCTCTTGGGCGAAGTGGCTACGCGTACGCCGCCCTCGCCGATTGCCGATGTTTATTACGCCATCTATGCCGCGACGCACTCCGAGACGGGGACTGACCCGGCCAATGTATGGCTGGCGATGTCATTTACCGGCGTGCAGTGGCAAATGCGGGACGGCGTGGTGCAGAATCGCATTCCGTTGCGTCCGACCAACGACGCCATTGAACGGCGACTGCCGCATGCCACAGTGACTCATGGTGCGTCGGGAAACCCTCGCGCAGTGTGGACTTATAATGACTTAGAAAACGTGATGTTTTTTGAAGATGCCGTGTCGACCATGCAACGGCAGCGGCTGGCCGATATGTTCGGGTTGGCGGGGCTTTCGTTGTGGCGGTTGGGCAATGTGCCGGACGGGAGTGCCGATGTGGATATGGACGCTTGGGATAGGTTGTTGGCACATAGGGATAGATAGTAAAAAAAACGGGGTATATGCCCCGTTTTTTTTATGTGTGAAATTAGCGGCGGAGCTCGTTGGGCGGGTCGTGTTCGCGTATGCGTTGGAGTTCGTTGGTTTTGTCGTTAGGAGCAGTAATGGTGAGTGTTGAGCCGCTGATCGTAAAGTAAACAAATGATCCGGGTGCCTGGTCAAATCCTGACATATCAGATGGTTGTCGTGGCTGGACCAGTTAAAAGATAGGTGTTCGGTTTATTCATGACCTGGCCTGTCGTATTCCAAGTCCAAAACTCAATTGGAGTCGATGCTGTTTGCTCGGAATTCGATGATATCGGTGTTGCTGCCGCCGTTGAGTCGACCAGCGCAAATGTGCTGAGCAGCAAGAGTATGATAAATGGTGTGGTTGTTTTTTGGGGGGGTGATAGAGCCATTATATCATGTTGCGGGTGGTGTTAAGGGGGGACTTTAAGTGCGATGCAGAGCACATCGAGTAGATAATAAAAAGATTATCATTTTAGGGGTTGACAAAAGGGCAAGGGGGGTGTAATGTAATACTGTAAGGTGATTGACGAGTATCACGGCGACGAAAGAAAGGGGCGAATAGTATGCGCAAAAATCAGACATTCTTCATCTGCGAGACCTGTCAAAATTTGATTGGGCTGATTGAAGACCACGGCATTCCTTTGGTATGCTGCGGTGCGGACATGACGGAGCTTGTGCCCAATACAGTGGAAGCCAGCCAAGAAAAACATTTGCCGGCTTTGACGATGGATGGTGATACGCTTGCCGTTGATGTTGGCAGTGTGCCGCACCCGATGGAAGCGGCGCACCATATCTCGTTTATTTATGTTGAGACAGAAAAGGGTGGCCAGCGCAAAGGCCTTGAAATCGGCAGCGTTCCGACGGCAAAGTTTGCTTTTGTTGGCGACAAGCCGCTGGCTGTCTACGCCTATTGCAACCTCCATGGCATGTGGAAAACAGAAGTATAACCATTGTCATTGAAAGGGAAGAGACTACATATGATAAGTGAAAAATTACGCAAAGCGCTGAGTGAACAGGTCAATGCTGAGTATTATTCGGCTTACCTGTATCTTGCGATGTCGGCGGCAGCTGACCAAATGGGCCTAAAAGGTGCGTCGAATTGGCTGTTTGCTCAGGCACAGGAAGAAATGGCGCATGGCACGCATATTTACCAATATATCTTGGAGCGCGGCGAAGCACCAAATTTCGCGGCTATTGATTTGCCGCAGACGGCATTTGTTGATATCCGTGAGATTTTTGATCGTACATTGGAGCATGAACAGAAAGTGACGAGGCTGATTAATGCCATTGCGACGCTTGCCATGCAGGAATCCGACCACGCTTGTTATCAGTTTATGATGTGGTTTGTCAATGAACAGGTCGAAGAAGAGGCCAGTGCGTCGGAGATTATCGACAAGCTGAAGTTGATTGGCGACAATGAAGCGATGTTGTTGACGCTGGACAATGAGTTGGGGACGCGGGTATTTGTCGACCCGTTTCCGGCGGAATAAGACAGTTTTGGTAAGAGACTCTTCCAGGTTTGGCCGGGAGAGTCTCTTTTGTGTGGCACGGAAAAATTTCGATGGCAAGAATGGACAAATAGACGGTGATGGTGTATAATTAAAATAAGTGCGGTATGCGCGGGGGTGCGTCCCTTACGAATGTTAGGAGAATCTAAACATGACAGAAAAATTTCGCACATCCATCGGCGGGCAGGCCGTGTTGGAAGGCATTATGATGCGCGGGCCGGAAAAGGCGGCTGTTGTTGTGCGCGACTCGAAAGGTGAGTTGCATAGCAAAGAGTGGGATCTACAAAAATCGCGATCCAAAAAACATATCATGGCGTGGCCGTTTTTGCGTGGGTTGTTTGGATTTGGTTCGTCGATGAAGTTGGGCATGAAGGCATTGAACTTCTCGGCTGATATTTTTGCGGCCGAGGAGGAGGCCGAAAAGGCCGGTGGTGTAGAGGAGCACGGCACGTCGGGGGAAAATCATCCGCCGCCTGCGGACGGTATCCTCTTTGCAAAAGAAGGCAAAGACGAGGCAAGCATGCCGAAGAAGGAAAATAAAGCCCTGCAAGGGCTGTTGACGGCGGTGGCGATGGTACTAGGCATTGTGTTGGCGGTGGGGTTGTTTACCATTTTGCCGACGTTTTTGGTGGGGTTGCTGCCGATCGGCAACGCATTGCTGCGAGGATTTATTGAGGGCGTTGTTCGCTTACTGGTATTCTTGGTGTATTTGTTGTCGGTGTCGCTCATGAAAGACATTCGCCGTACCTTTGCCTATCATGGTGCTGAGCATATGACCATTGCGACATATGAGGCGGGCGAGACGTTGACCGTTGAGAATGTTCGTAAATTGTCGCGGCTACATCCGCGGTGCGGTACGAGTTTCCTATTGAATGTGATTGTTATCAGCATGTTGCTGTTCTTTTGGGTGCAATCAGGGGATATGCTGATTCGTATCGGCCTGCGACTGGCATTGCTGCCGTTTGTGGTGATGCTGGCATTTGAGTTTAACCGTTGGGCGGGACGTAATGACAATTGGTTAAGCCGTGTGCTGCGCGCGCCGGGGCTGTGGTTTCAAAAGATAACAACGAAAGAGCCAGACGATGGCATGATCGAAGTGGCGATTGCGGCGATGCAAAAGGTGGTGCCGCAAGAGAAGGGGATAGATGCTTGGTAAGAAAATAGAGCTACCAAATAGGCGACACCGTAAGATATGATAGGAACATGACGCTACAACCGGTGAGTGGTTGCTAAGTGTTGAGGAATATGGTACAATAGTTGCATATTTTGGCTTGAGGAATATTAAGTTATGACGATATCGACGTTAAAAATTGAGTTGATCGAGCGGTTGAGCGAAATGGCGGCCAATCCGGCGTTGGAAGCTGCTGAATTGCTGGGACTGGCGGTTGGTATGACCAAAGAGGAACTTGTTGTCGAGGCGCGTGAGCAGGTTTGGCCGGAAAAGGTGCGCCGTGCGCGGGAACTGTGTAAGCGGCGGTTGTTAGGCGAGCCGTTGGCATATATTTTGGGCCAGTGGGAGTTTTGTGGGCTGACGTTTGAGGTGACGCCTGATACGTTGGTGCCACGGATTGACACAGAGGTGCTGACGAATCAAGCCATTGAGGCAGTTGAGACGAGCGGAAAAGATATGCCCAAAGTGTTGGATTTATGCTGCGGTAGCGGCTGCGTGGGGCTGACAGTTGCCATGAAATGTTCGGTTGTCAATTTGACATTGAGCGATATTTCGGCGGCGGCGCTGGGGGTTGCTCTGCGGAACGCGCAGAAATTGGGCGTTAATGTGTCGCTTTTGCCGCACGATATGTTGCAATCGCGTCCTCCGGGGTTGTATGATGTGGTGGTATGCAATCCGCCGTACATACCACGCGAGGACCTGCTGGAGCTCGACAGAACAGTGCGCGACTATGAGCCGCACTTGGCGCTTGACGGCGGGCGTGACGGGCTGGACTTTTATCGCACGCTGGCATCGTATGCTGCTAAGTTGCTGACACCGTACGGGATGCTGTTGCTAGAATGCGGGTTGGGGCAGCATGAGGAAATTATCGCGCTGTTCCCGGGCTGGCAGGCAGTGGCACATAAAGACACGCAGGGGATTGAGCGAGTGATTGCGTTGCGGATATGATTATTAGGGATGCATATCAGATGTTCTGCATCGAGAATGTATGTAGGCGGGACGCTGTGAGCAATGTCCCTACATAAATGTGAAAGAGAAAAATACAATAGAAAAGGACGGTATAACACTATGTCAGCAGACAAGAAAAAGGCATTGGATACGGCGCTCGCGCAAATCAAAAAGGATTACGGCGAGGGGGCTGTTATGCGATTGGGGTCGGAGGCGCGGCTAAATGTCAAAGCCATTTCGACGGGGTCGCTTTCGCTCGACTTGGCATTGGGTGTAGGCGGATTGCCACGCGGCCGGATTGTTGAGATTTACGGACCGGAGTCTTCGGGCAAGACGACATTGACGCTGCACGTCATCGCGCAGGCGCAGAAAATGGGCGGTGAGGCGGCGTTTATTGATGCTGAGCACGCGCTTGACCCGCAGTATGCCGCAGCGTTGGGTGTTGATATTGAGAACTTGCTGGTTGCGCAGCCCGACAATGGCGAGCAGGCATTGGAAATTACCGACTCGCTGGTGCGGTCGGGAGCATTGGATGTCGTTGTTGTGGACAGTGTTGCCGCGCTTGTGCCGCGTGCTGAGATTGAGGGCGATATGGGTGACAGTTTTGTTGGTCTACACGCACGCTTGATGTCGCAAGCATTGCGGAAACTGGCGGGCAGCATTGCACGGACGAATACAGTTGTCATTTTTATCAACCAATTGCGTGAGAAAATCGGCGTTGTCTATGGGTCACCTGAGGTTACAACGGGCGGGCGGGCGTTGAAGTTTTACTCCAGCGTGCGGATTGACGTGCGCAAAAAAGAAGCGATTAAAGTATCGGATATCACGATCGGCAACCGTACGAGCGCTAAGGTTGTTAAGAATAAAATCGCGCCGCCGTTCAAAGAGGGCGATTTTGACATTATTTTTGGACAGGGCATCTCGCGTGCCGGCGAATTGGTTGATTTGGGACAAATGCTGGACTTAGTGCAGAAGTCGGGATCATGGTACTCGATGGGCGATACGCGATTGGGGCAAGGTCGTGAGAGCGCGACACGGTATATGCTTGACAACCCCGAAATTGCCGCCGATTTGGAGGCCAAAATTCGTGAGCAGGCGAGTCAGTTGAATTTGTCGATTGTCAAGGGCAAGAAGAAATTTGCACCGGTGAAGGATACCAAGCCACAGGTTGCTGCAGCCACACCTCCTGCGGCAGCGAGTGGAACGGCTGCTGCGAGCAAGCCGATCGCTGTTGTAGCGGATGACGATGAGTAATATGTTTATCGTTTATGACAGATAGTTTGCAAAAGTGCAAAGAAGTTGCTGCCGCCATGCTTGGTCGCCGTGCTTTGTCCGAGCATGAGCTGGGCAGCAAGCTGGAAGAAAAAGGCTATGAAGAGGCAGACATTCATGCAACCTTGTCGTATTTGCGTGATTATGGGTATGTTGACGACGCTAAGTATGCTTTGTCTTTTGCACAGACGCGGCATGGGCGCGGCCAGGGGTCGTATCGCATTCGGCAGGAATTGCGGCAACGCGGCGTGGATGAGGAGATTATTGAGGATGTGTTAACACAGCTGCCTGAGCCGGACGACGCCATACAGAAAATTTTGCGAAGCAAGCTCGGTAAAGTTAACGACGAGGACACGCGGCGTAAGGCGGCGGCGGCGCTGTCACGCAGAGGGTTTAGCTGGGATGAGATAAATGCGGGAATATCGCACTGGGAGTAGAAACAATGATGATTCACACAGCAAGGCTAACCCTGCGCCCGCTCGATATAAACTATTTAGACACCGCACATCGCTATGCGGGAGATGCGGCGAACACGGAATATATGGTGCATTTGCCCAACGAAACAAAGCAGGAAACCGAAGCGTTTTTGCGGCGAGTGACGGCGGAGTGGGAGAAAGGCAGTCCTGCGTTTTATGAGCTTGCCGTCGTACTTGACGAGCAGCATATCGGTGCTGTTTCAGTCTACCTTGACGAGAGTGATAGGCAAGTGGGTGAGCTTGGCTAGATCATTCACAAGGACTACCAAGGCAACGGCTATGCCACCGAGGCGGTTGAGGCGCTGAAAGCGTTTGCTTTTGATATGCTGGGTATGGAGAAACTGATCGCGAGTTGTGATCATCGAAACCATAGTTCGGTTAGAGTGATGGAAAAAATAGGCATGATCTTGGAAGATGGAAATCGTGTGCGGCGGTACAGAGGCAGTGATGAGGATGTGCGGGGTCTACGGTATACTTTGAAGAAAGAGGAATATACATGAAACTACTATTCGTAGCCTTGGGCTGCGCAAAAAATACCGTTGACGGTGAGCGGATGCTCTATTTGTTGACGCAGGCGGGGTATACACCCACAACTCATGCGCACGAGGCCGAAGTGGCAGTTGTAAATACTTGTGCGTTTTTGGAGTCGGCGCGGCAGGAGGCCATTGCTGAAATCCTCGAGTTGGCGCAGCAGAAGCAGTCGGGCAAATTGCATACGCTTGTGGTGGCAGGCTGTATGCCGCAGCTGGTCAAGGATGAGATTTTAGTGGAAATGCCGGAAGTGGACGGTATTGTTGGTTGCGGGCGTGTAGAAGAGGCCGTTGAAATTATTAACAATGCTGTGGCCAAGCAGCGGCCTGTGGCTGTTGATGGGTTGGACAGCCCTGTTGTAGTTGGTGAACGATTGCTGTCGAGCTCGCCCGCGTCGGCGTATTTGAAAATCAGTGAGGGGTGCGACAACCATTGTGCTTACTGCCTCATTCCGAAAATTCGAGGACCGTTTCGCAGCGCACCGATGGAAGATTTGGTGACAAGTGCTGAAAAGCTTGTTCAAAATGGCGTGCGTGAGTTGATAATTGTGTCACAAGACACAACGCGCTACGGGGAAGATTTGTACGGCAAGCCGAAATTGGCTGAGTTGTTGGAAAAATTGTGTGAGATTGAGGGCTTGCATTGGATTCGCTTGCATTACCTTTATCCGTCGTTGCTCGATGATAGGTTGATTGACGTGATTACCAAACAGCCGAAAGTTGTCAAGTATTTGGACATCCCCATACAGCATGTTGATGATGGCGTGTTGAACGTCATGAATCGCCCTGACAGCTATGAACAGCTTGATGCGTTGTTTGCCAAGTTGCGTGGGAAAATTGACAATGTGGTGCTGCGGACGACTGTCATGGTGGGCTTTCCGAGCGAGGATGATGCGGCGTTTGAACGGTTATATCGTTTTCTGCGCAAGCATAAGATAGAACGTGCCGGTGTGTTTGTGTACAGCCCTGAGGAGGGTACGCCGGCCGCCGCGATGTCGGGCCAAGTGGATGAAACGGTTGCGGCGGAGCGGCAGGCGCAATTGCAGCAACTGCAATTGGATTTGATGGATGAGTTTAACACGCAGAAAATTGGTACGACAATTGAAGTGCTGTGTGAGGGATATGACGCCTATGCCGAGTGCTGGTTTGGACGTTCGTATGCCGATTCGCCGGAAGTGGACGGCAAGGTGTTTTTTATAGCTGATGGTGACGTCAATGCAGGTGATTTTGTCAGTGTGGCGATTGAGGATGTTGTTGACGGGGATTTGTACGGCGAGGCGGTGTAGCGTGTTAATTAGGCGTTTAACGCGTATGCTGCATCGAGGAAAATGTATGTTCTTCTTGCCTTTAGAGGTGTCATGTTGAAAAACATAATCATTGCAGGTCCGGCAAGAGTCGGCAAATCAACATTGGCAAGAGAAATAGGCGAAGAGCTAGGATATTTTGTCATTGGCCTTGACAAACTTGTCGCCGTGTTTCAAGAGGCATATCCGCAGCTGGATATTCGGCTTGCTTGGGACAGAGAAAAAACAAGCGCTAATTTGGCGCCGTTTCTTGGTCACTTTCTTGGTGCGTTTTTTTCGGCTGACGGGCGAGGATTGCTGCCGTACAGCCATGGCGCGGTAAAAGGAAATGCGTTTGTTTTGGAAGGTGGCTATGTTGATTTTGAAAAGATGCTGCCTATTCTGAAAACGTATGGGATACAAAAGTTAAAAGAAAATTTTATCCTTATAGGACTGATGCAGAATAAGAAAACAGTAGATGAGTTTATCAGCGATATCAAAAAATACGATACTAAAAACGATTGGACATATGGCTTTAGTGATGATGACTTGAGATGGGTATATGAAGACGTTATGTCATCCGGTCAACATATGTCTGATTATCTGGTGAAGTATGGCTTTACGATGTATGATGCATCTACGGAGCGGGAGCAGGTTTTGGCTCAAATTGTAGAAGATATAAAAGCGAAATTGGGTTAAGAAAATCTCAGGCATTCCGCAAACAACCACGGAGGTAACAACGATATGTTAACTAAGGCAAATATTGTGACATTGGCGCGGATTGCACTGATTCCGGCGTTTATGATTTTGTTGCTGGCGGGCACACAAGCAACAACCGTTGCGGCCGTCATTATTTTCGTGGTTGCCAGTGCTACCGACTGGGTGGATGGCTTTTTGGCGCGCAAATACAACGAAGTCACGACATTTGGAAAGTTTATTGACCCCTTGGCGGACAAATTGCTGGTTACAGCGGCGCTGCTTATTTTTGTGCAGCACGGACACCTTGCGTCGTGGGCAGCGATGTTGATTATTGCACGGGAGTTTATTATTACGTCGCTGCGTTTGGTGGCGCTAGCAAAAGGCGAAGTATTGGCAGCGGATTTTTCGGGCAAGCTAAAAACCATCGTACAAATTTCTTGCACGATTTTTATTTTGGTTATCGGTACAGAGCAACTATATAACTTACTGGGGCATAGCGCCGAAACGGCATCGCAACTGGCGTTATGGGCGGGGTATTTGATGGTAGCCGTGACACTTTGGTCAGGGGTTGATTACTTGGTACGGCATAGGGATGTTTTGAAGTAAGCAAGCGAGAAATCAACGGGTGAGCGTAAAAGTAGAAAACTCATCGTTACTCACAAACCCAGCCGATACAGCGCCGCATTTTTAACGCGCGGATGGTTGGGCAGCGCTTGCACTTCCAGCAAAATATAGCCCAAGTCCTCGTAAAAAGCGCGGATTTTTGGACGGTCGGCATTGCAATCGAGATAAGATGCAGCAAACCCCATGGCCTTGCATTCGGCGATGGCATACTGCATCATTTTTTTGGCCAAACCTTGTCCGGCATAGGCGCGCCGAATGGCCACTTTGTGCAGAAAGCCGTAGGGCCCAACCGGCAAGCGCTGCCACAGCCATCTGTCGTTGTCGCGCAAAGGGCTAAGCACCAACGTGCCAACGCTGCTGCCGCATTCGTCGTACATAACGACAAATTCTTCAGCCGGCGCGCCGATGTTTTGCTGCGACAAATAATCGTCGTCCAGCGGCCAGTTTGGTTGACCGATCTCAAACATCCAAGCTGCCGCCTCGCGCATAATCGACAGCGATTCGGCAACGTCACCGCGTGTGAATGCGTAGCTCATAGCGTCATCTGCCCATCGTTGCTGATATACGTCAGCCCCAAATGCTCATACGCCTTGCGCGTCACAACACGCCCGCGAGGCGTGCGGTTCAAGAACCCCATTTGCAGCAAATACGGCTCATATACGTCCTCGATGGTTACCGATTCTTCGTTAATTGTAGCCGCTAATGTGTCCAACCCCACAGGGCCGCCCCCGTAATTGTCAATCATTGAGCGCAACATACTGCGGTCGGTTTCGTCAAGGCCGAGTGTGTCGATTGCCATTTTTGCCAAGGCATGGTCGGCAAGCTCGCGTGTAATGATACCGCCGCCGACAACTTGCGCAAAGTCGCGTACTCGCCGCAGCAGCCGGTTGGCAACACGTGGTGTGCCGCGGCTGCGTGAGGCGATTTCACGCGAACCGTCTTCTTCAATGGCGATGGATAAAATGCCCGCCGAACGCTTGACAATGGCCATTAGTTCATAGGTCGAATACATTTCCAGCCGCTCTACCATGCCGAACCGTGCACGTAACGGCGACTGGATTTGTCCCGCCCGTGTTGTCGCGCCGACGAGCGTAAATTTTTGTATTGGCATACGTATCGCGCTTGCGCCCTGCCCTTTGGCGAGCACGATGTCGATAACAAAATCCTCCATCGCCGAATAGAGGATTTCTTCAACGGTGCTGTTGAGGCGATGGATTTCGTCTATAAATAGAACATCAAAGGCTTGCAGGCCGTTCAAAATGGCCGCCAAATCGCCGGGGCGTTCCAACACCGGCCCCGATGTGGCGCGCATATTGACGCCCATCTCTTTGGCGATAACGTGGGCGAGCGAGGTTTTGCCCAACCCCGGCGGGCCGTAAAATAAAGCGTGGTCAAGCGGCTCGCTTCGCATACGCGCCGCCTCGATGTAGATTGACAGATTTTCTTTGAGTTTTTCCTGTCCCAGATACTCGTCAAGCGACTGCGGACGCAGTGACAGCTCGTTTTCGTCGGCAGTTGTTGAGCGAGTGGAAATCACGCGTTCTTCTAATTCTAATTCGTTATCATCATTAAAGTCAATCGGCATAGGTAGCCTCCTGTGTGGTAAGGGGCACGCAACAAGGCGCATCCCGCGGATTGTATCTTGGGAACGTCCTCTACAAGGCTGCGATTTGTGCGCCGAGGTCGTTGATGAATTCATTTATACAGAAAGGCGCGCGCCAGTCGTAAATGTGTGTTTCGATAATATTTAGTTCATAGTTTTCATCAGAGCCAATTAGCGCAGGCATAAACTCGTCGCTTTCAACCAATAAAAGGTATGCGCGACTTGTATCGGAGTTAAAGCCATCTATTGTGTGAGAATAAACTCCTACAAGCAAACTCTCTCCATCGGCCAACACAACAGTTTCATAGTGCACTGAATCGCCGCCATCACTGATCTCCCAACCCTGATAAATTTGCTCAACCTCACCGTTGTAGCGAAAAATGAGGAAGGGCCTCTCGACCCCTGCCGGATAGTACCAACGCAACAATAGTTCAGGGATGCCGCTGTTGTCAAAGTCGATAAGCCGGGCATATCGGATCGTTGGCACTGTTTCATTGCCAAACTCATCAGGCGGGGATGATCCGACCCGCGCGATTTCGTCCTGCAAAAAATCCCGATACGCCGTTAACGCACTGCGCAACGCCGAAACGTTAACTTCTGCCGGCGGTGCTAGAACTGTCAACTCCGTTATTTCCGCCGATGTTTCGGCAGACGGGGTAAAGTTGTTGTACATATCACGGCCGTCTTGCGGCGCTTGCAAAAAAAGGATGCCGACGGCAATGACAAACGCCGCAACCGTGGTCGCAAGAGCCAATAGGATGATTTTTTTCATGTAAGCATGCCCTCCGATAAAATTACACACCTATCATACCATAAAACTCATCCAAACTCAACACGGCCACACCCAACTTGGTTGCCTTGTCTAATTTGCTCCCCGCGTCCTCGCCCGCCAGCACAAAATCGGTGTTTTTCGACACCGCGGCGGTCACCTTGCCGCCATGTTTATCAATCAATGCGTGTGCCTCGTCGCGCGACAGGCCTGCCAACTTCCCCGTTACCACGAACGTTTTGCCCGCCAACGTGTTGCTAACTTGCGTTTTTTCTTGTGTCATAGTAACGCCGATTGACTGCAAATCCTGTAGTAAATCCTGCGATTGCGGCAACGCCAGCCATGAATGCAGCGACTGTGCTGTCACCCCGCCAACGTCGCGGATGTCGGTCAATTCTTCTAAGGTGGCGGTTTGTAATGCTGTCATGCTGCCATACTTGCCTGCCAGCACCTGTGCGGCGCGTTGTCCGACTTGGGAAATGCCCAACCCGAACAACACTCGCGCCAGTCCGCGCGACTTCGATTGCTCAATGCTCTGCACTAAATTTTCAGCTGATTTCTGCCCCCAGCGTGGCAGCTCGGCCAATTGTTCGACGGTCAAGCGGTAGAGGTCGGCAACGTTGGTTACCAGCTTGTGTGCCAGCAACAGCTCAACGGTAGATGTGCCGCAACCCTCGATGTCCATCGCTGTGCGGGAGGCAAAGTGTGCAATGCGCCGATGAATTTGTGCGGGACAAGTTGCATTGGGGCAACGTGTTGCCGCCTCGCCCTCAATTTGCACGACAATTGACCCACAGGCGGGACACTCTGTGGGGAATTGATAACTTGGTGTATTATTGGGGCGAAATTTTACATTTACGCGCACGATTTCAGGGATAATCTCACCTGCCTTGCGCACGGTGACGGTGTCGCCAATGCGGATGTCTTTTTCGGCAATTAACCCGGCGTTGTGTAGGCTGGCGCTCGTGACTGTCGTGCCTGCCAGTCGCACGGGTGCAAGTGTTGCCTTGGGCGTCAGTACGCCGGTACGTCCGACTTGAATGGTGATGGCTTCAAGGATAGTTTCTTTTTCTTCGGGCGGGAATTTATATGCCGCCGCCCAGCGCGGGGCTTTGCTTGTGCGGCCGAGTTGTTGGCGTTGGGCAAGGCTGTTGATTTTGACCACAGCACCATCGATGTCGTATGGATACGTCTCGCGTGCGCTGCTGATTTGTTCAATGGTTTCATGTACCTGCACAACGCCTTGGAAAACAGATGGCGCAAACGCCTCAAAGCCAAACTGTTGCAAGAGTTTCAAGCACTCAACCTGTGTTGCGGGCAAAGCATCGGACATGGCTTGAATGTTGTAGACCAGCACTGATAGCTTGCGTTCGGCGGCAATATCGGCGTTGATTTGCCGCAACGCGCCTGCCGCGGCATTGCGGCAGTTGGCAAGAAGTGGTTGTTCGTTGAGTTCGCGCTCGGCATTGATTGCGGTGAAGACGGACTTGGGCATATAAACTTCGCCGCGCACGACAAGTGTTGTGGGGACATTGTCGAGTGTTTTGGGCAGGTTTTCAATTGTCAAAGCATTGTGTGTGACGTCTTCGCCTGTTTTGCCGTCGCCGCGCGTTGCGGCTTGGACAAATTTTCCGCTTTCATAACGTAAGATAACGGTTAATCCGTCGATTTTGGGCTCGACGATATATTCGGGTGTGGTTGATAAGCCTTCGCGGCAACGCGTATCAAAGGCTTGTAATTCTTCAATCGAAAAAACATCGTTTAAGCTATCCAGCGGCGGGTCATGGGCGACGGGCGCAAAGGCATTGCTCGCTCGTCCGCCGACTGTTTGTGTGGGCGAATCAGGCGACTGTAATTCGGGGTGCATCGCCTCTAATTCACGCAATTGCTGCATCATTGCATCATATTCATGGTCGGCAATTTCCGGCGCATCCAACTCGTAGTAGAGCCGATTGTGCCGCTCGATTTCTTGGCGTAATTTTTTGATTTCATCCATGGTCTAATTTTACCATGCCATGAAAATTATGTCAACTAAAAAATCTCACAAAAAACGCCGCCGCCGTCATGCCGACTAAATCGCTTAACAGCGCTACCGGCAAGGCGAATTTCGCCTTTGAAACGCCTGCGCCGCCGAGGTAGACGGTCATGGTATAAAATGTCGTTTCCGTTGAGCCGAGCATGACGGCGGCGGTGCGTCCGGCGAGGCTGTCAACACCGTGCGTTTGCATAATGTCGGCTCCCAACGCTAACGCGCCGCTACCCGAAAATGGGCGCAATAGCACAAGTGGTGCCGTTTCCGGCGGAATGCCCAGAAACGAAAACACAGGCGTGACGGCAACAGTCAGCCAATCGAGCAGCCCACTGGCGCGCATCATGCCGATGGCGGTGAGTAGCGCGATGAGTGCGGGGATGATGTTGAGCAAAATTTTTAACCCGTCGCCCGCGCCGCTAACGAGATTGCCATAAACGTCAACACGCCGTGACAGCCCGTGCGCGGCAACGAGCAGCAGGATAAGTGGTACGGTCATTGAGCCGATAAGTGTCATGCTGCATCCCTCTCGTAGGGCGCGATAATTTTAACGCGCCGTGATTGGCAAGCACTCGTTGCCATATGTACAACCATATGCTTACATAACAAAAAAAGACCGCCATGGGGGGCGGTCTTTGGAATAGAGGTCTGGCCTATTGCTTTTCTTGATGCGCTTTCAGGTTTTGTTGTGCGCCGACGAGGTACAGCACCGGGTATATAAATGCAAACATGCCGCCAAATCCTATGGCGAGACCGAACCAGCCGCCCCATGCCAGCGCGACCAGTACAGCGGAAATCGCGATCTGCACCATTGAAATGATAGCCAGCGTGCGCAAGAATTTGGCTTTTTCCAGTTTTTCGCGGTTGGTGATGCCCATAATGCCTATAAACAAGTCGAATCCGCCGACAAGCGCTGCAAAACCAAAGTAAATCGTCCACATTGTGGTCGTCGCCGTTGGAATAAACGAATCCCAAAATCCGCCGTTTATACCAAGGTCGTAGTAAAGGCCGGAAAGATCATTGAAAAGCTCGGTAAAGATAGCGGTAATGTCGCCGCCGCCAACCAGCCCCCAAAGTGCTACCATTATGCCGGATGCGCCCGCAAGAACGTACAGGATGCCCATAACAAGCAAGAATATGCGCCCTTTAGCAGGATTCTGCGGGCGCAGAAATGGATAATATGCTGTAGCGGATTGCGTGGATTGTATTAGGGGTTCAGGTGTAACGGACGCGGTTGTTTCACAGACGGCCGCTGCGCCGCATTGTTGGCAGAATTTGTCGCCAGAAATAAAAGCTTTGCCGCAGGTTGTGCAGAATTTGGACATAAGTTATCATCCTTTCTTGCATAGACATACAATGCATCCAATTTACACTTATAATAGCACATTATGGCATTGGCTGTCAATCTTTGAAGAAAACGCCTGCAATATTTTAATCGCCGCCAGTGAAAATGCCATAGCGACAATCGACGTCAGCCACACAGGAAGTAATATATCAAATGGCGACGCCGCGCCCAGTGATGCACGCACGCCGCCAACGGTCGCGGGAATCAGCTGAATGGAGGCTGTGTTCATGACAAGCAGGGCCACTAAATCTTTGCAGGCCAAGCTGCCATCGCCATTGATTTTTTGCAACCGCTTTGCCGCACGTACGCCTGCCGGCGTCGCTGCGTTGCCCAGCCCCAGCAAATTTGCCGAAACATTGGCACTGATGGCCTCCATCGCCTCGTTGTCATGTCTTGCCGAGGGAAAAATCAGGCCCAGCACAGGCGAAAGCAATTTTGCTAATCCACCTGCAAGTCCCGATGCCCGCATGACCGCCATTACGCCCGACCACAGGCAAAGAATGCCTGCCATAGCGATGCATAGTTGCACAGCCTGCGCCGCACCGTCAAACGCGCCTGTGGCAAGGGATGCCGCATTGCCTGTGAGCAGTGCGTAGCCCAGAGAAGCCGCCACCATGATGATCCAAGACCAAGAGAGCATAGAGAGCCTCCGAAACTTTGAAAATTCCTTGGTCAAGCGTATGCGTCATATGGGGGGGGTATGCGTTGTAGAAGTGGCAGCCGACACTGCTTTGACAAGCGCGACCGCTGTTGATATAATGAAGCAGCGAGTAGCATGCCGGATAGCACGTGTCGCGAGGTGTGACACTATTTGTTAAAAGGCAAAGGAAAGGAAATACTTGAATGAGCGAGGCAAAGAAGATTTACATCGCGGACGATGAAACCAATATTCGGTTGGGCATCAAGACCTTTTTGGAGGGTGCGGGGTATGTTGTCGAGGATTTTGAAAATGGCGATTTGCTGTTGGCTGCCTTTTCTAAAAATCCTGCCGACTTAGTCATTTTAGACATTATGATGCCGGGGTCAAACGGTTTTGTTGTTTGCAAAGCCTTGCGAAAAATCAGTTCGGTGCCGATTATTATGCTGACGGCACGGGATAGCGACTTGGATTACGCCACCGGCTTAGACTTGGGCAGTGATGATTACTTAACCAAGCCATTCAGTCCCATGGCACTCACCATGCGCATTAAGGCGATTTTTAGGCGTATGGAGTTTGCTAAGGAGATGTACGCCGAGCAGGTGGACACGATGCAAGAGGGCGGAGAAGCCAATGAGAGTGCATAAGGACAAAAAGAAAGCAAGGCTGCGTCAAAGAATTCTCGCGGCGTTTTCGCTGGTGCTGTTCTTTTCGCTGCTGGTGCTGGCGGTGGGATTCAATATCGCCATTCGGCTGCTTTCGGCCAGCGACAGCTATTATTACGCCGAGCAGGACACGACCGGCCGAGCGGGCATAACGCTGTTTGTGTTGGTCGGGATTATGTTTGTTGTGTCTGTGGTTGTCACTTACTTTTTATCCAACTCTATCACGCGCCCCATTGAAAGGTTGGGTAAGTTTGCGTTGGGGATAGGAAACGGCAATTTTGATACAAATGACTTCACCTTTCGAGACATTGAGCTGGAAAACTTAAACGCTGCTTTGAATAAATCGGTGCGACAGTTGGGGGTATATGACAGTGCGCAAAAAGACTTTTTCCAAAACGCCTCACATGAGTTGCGCACGCCGTTAATGTCCATCAAAGTTTACGCCGAAGGCATTATTTACGACCTGATGGACGCAAAGCAGGCGGGTGAGACCATTTTGGAGGAAACTGATAGATTGTCCGAGTTGGTTGCAAACTTGCTGTACATCGCTAAAATTGACAATGTTGATAGCATCGCAACGCTCTACGCTGCCGAGAAGGTTGACTTGAAAGAGGTCATTAAAACGTGCACTGCGCGGCAACAGGCTGTTGCCGATAAAAAGCAAATTGTTTTTAGCTTTGATTCTGATGATGACGCCATTTTTTATATATGTTCCGCCGAGTTGATGGCGCGGGCTGTCGATAATCTTATCTCCAATGCAATCCGCTATGCCATGTCCACGATTACGCTTTCTTGCCGAAAGGAAGATAACAATATCGTTATCCGCATTGCAGATGATGGTAATGGCATAGAATCTGAAGTCCTGCCCCATGTTTTCGAGCGTTTTTATAAGGGTATGGGCGGAAACACAGGCATTGGGTTGTCTATTGTCAAGTCAATCGCTGACCGCCACGACGGTTGGGTGACAGCGGAAAATGTAAATAATGGCGGTGCGGCTTTTACCATAACGTTGCCTGATGATACGACACAGAGGAGATAAAAAGTGATTGTAAAATTTTGTGATGAGGAATTTGTGCGTCTGAAAAAGCTGCTGCTCTCTTACGAGTGGGCGCAACGGACCATGCTGACTAAGTTGAGTGTTATCCACGAATCGTTCAAATACGGTGATAACATTAATCCTATCGGATATATTGCAGGACGCATCAAGTCGCCGGAAAGCATTGCGGGGAAATTGCATAAACAGAAACTTGCACTGACCGCCGATAATGCCAAAAAGCATATGAATGACATTGCCGGTATTCGCATTATCTGTTCGTATGCCAAAGATATTTATTTTTTGGTCGATTTGATACGGGAAATGCCCGACGGAAACATTATCAGCGAAAAGGATTATGTGACCAACCCAAAGCCCAGCGGGTATCGCAGTTATCATATTATTTTGGAAATTACAATATATCATTCGGGCACGACAGAGACTTTGCCGATTGAAATACAAATCCGTACAGAAGCGATGAATTTTTGGGCAACACTGGAACATCAAGCCAAATACAAGTACAAAGAAGAAATTCCAAAGCATTTGAGCGACGAACTGATACTCTGCGCTGATAAAATTGCCGAGCTGGATAATCGAATGTTTTTGATTCATGAAATTATTTCGTTGATAAATAATGAGTAAAGGCACAGCGGGCGGGCATGAAAGCCCGCCCCTACAATGTTAGGCTGCCGACGCGTGATCTATGCAACACTTAGATTCGCCGGATTTTAGCATGTTGCTGATAAAGATGCCGTAGCCTTTTTGTGCGTCGTTGACGAACACGTGAGTAATCGCGCCGATGAGTTTACCGTTTTGTACAATCGGGCTGCCGCTCATGCCTTGTACGATACCGCCAGTTTTGGCAATCAGCTCAGGGTCGGTCACTTTGACAATCATATTGCGTGAATCGCGGTTGCCTAGCAGGCGTATGATTTCGATGTCGTATTGCCGCACTTGATCATCGGAAACTTGGCAGTATATTGTCGCCATGCCCGTGCTGATTTCGCTATCTTGCGCGATGGGCAGCGGTTTGTTTTTTGATGGTATAGCCGATGGTTTTGTCGTGCCGAAAATGCCGTTTTCGGTGTTGCTGTATAAATCGCCCATGTGGTCGTTGAGGTCAAAGCTACCGCGCAGTTCGCCCGGGTCGCCGGGCAGTCCGCGTTTGACATCAATGATGTCGGCGGGCGAAACCGTGCCGCTTTCGAGTGGGAGAAGCTGGCTCGTTTCGGGGTCATGAATGCCATGGCCCAGCGCGCCAAACCGATTGCTTATGGGGTCAAAGTACGTTACCGTGCCAATGCCTGCTATGCGGTCGCGGATATACACGCCCAGCCTGTATTGTGTGTCGTTTTGCACTTTTGCAGGCGTTATCTTAATTGTAAGCGTCTTGCCGTCCCGAGTGACGCCTAATTTGATCGCACTGCCGTCGGCTTGTTGCACGGCGGCATGGAAGTCTTGTGTGCTTTCGACTTCGGTATCATTAACATGAGTAATCGTATCATTGACCTTTAAGCCGGCGTCTTGCGCGGGTGTACGTTCGCCGGCGTTGGTGGTAACGGCTGTCAAGCCGATGACCATCACGCCGTTGATGTGTGCCTGGATGCCGATGGCATTGCCCATGGGAATCAGCTCAGCCGGCAATGGCTGCGCCATGCCGATGCTGACGGTCACAACCATTGAAATTGCTAAGAGAAAAGAGATAGTTTTTTTTCGCATTTTTGAGTCACCTCGCCTTTCGACGCCGTTACTTTGACCAAAAAAGGTGTCGCTTACTCTACCGAAAACGTGGCAAAAGCGAGGGAAAATGGCTTGGAAGCATTGTCCAATTACGTTACGAGCGGTATTGACGCGTCTGGCACAGAAAAAATTCGGTTGCGCTTGAAAAATATGGCAATGTGTTGTATAATGATTTGGCGAATGAACATGATATTGTAAGGAACACAGAGAAAGCATCCGCGAAGCGGATTCGGCAATTTTTTAACTTATATATTGGAGAAACTTTATGACACGCATAGCCATTATGCCCGGTGTATATCTCACCGCCGTGCAAACCGAAAAATTCAAGAGCAGTTGTTTATCGGTGAATTTATTGCGCAATCTAAATGCACAAACGGCATCGCAGAACGCAATGCTGCCATCTATTTTGCGCCGCGGCACGCAAGACTATCCCAACATGGAGCAATACGCTGCACGACAAGATGAGCTGTATGGCGCCAAGATTACGCCGATGGTACGCAAAAAAGGCGAAGTACAGTGTATCGGCTTACAGGCCGATTTTGTTGACGGCACGTACACGCCCGATGGTGAGGCGCAATTACAAAATGTGTTGAGCTTACTGTGTGATACGCTGTTATTGCCCGTGCAGGACGGCAAAAAATTTCAAACCGATTATTTCGATAGCGAACAAAGCAATTTGGTTGACAAGATTGATGCGTTGATCAACAACAAAATCGGATATGCTCGTCACGCTGCAACCGCGTTGATGTGCAGTCATGAAGCGTACGGTATCCATAGCTTGGGGCAGCGTGATGTTGCATCCAATATAACAAATGAGCAATTATATCAAGCGTGGCAGGATGTACTGGCAACGTCGCAAATTGAAATTTTTTACTGCGGGACCGTGCCACGGGCGAGGATTGAGGGATTGCTGCGAAGAAAATTAGAAGCTTTGCCGCGCAGTGTACTTGAAATCACCAGTACGCAAATTGTGCCGGCGGCGCAGAAAACGCGGACGCATGAAGAGCGCATGGATGTGGGACAGGGTAATCTTGTACTGGGGTTTCGTACGCCGTTGGATGATTTTCCCGCTGCATTTATGGCAAACATGGTCTATGGTGGCAGCTTGACAGGAAAACTGTTTGTCAATGTGCGCGAAAGGTTGTCGCTGTGTTACTTTGCGCAGTCGGTGATTGATAAATGGAAGGGTATTATGTTTGTGCAGGCAGGTATTGACTTTGGGCAGTACGACAAGGCACTCAAAGAGATTTTGGAACAATGGAAAAAGTGCTGTGATGGCGATATTACACAAGATGAAATGACAGCGGCGTTTAATACCGTTGAAACGTTGTACACGGCAGTTGAGGACAGCCCGTTTGAGCTTGAAGAATTTGCGCTGGGACAGGCTGTGGGTGGATTTAAGTACAGTGCGGGAGAATTTATTGAACTGTGCCGCGCTGTGACGGTTGAGCAGGTGGCGCAAGCGGCGCAAGGTATGTCGTTGGATACGGTTTATTTTTTGCGAGGTGATGGGTCATGATGAATAACAAATTAAACCAAGCCATCCATCATCGTGTGTTGTCCAACGGGCTGAATGTGTATGTTCTGCCAAAGCCGGGATATCATAAGACGTTTGCGCTGTATGGTACGCATTATGGCGGCGTGGACGTGAATTTTACCGCCAACGGCGTGACGCATCATACGCCCTACGGGGTGGCGCACTTTTTGGAGCATAAGATGTTCGATATGCCCGACGGGCAAAATGCACTGGAAACGCTGGCGGCAAACGGCGCCAACCCCAACGCTTATACGTCAGTCGATTTAACGGCCTATTTGATTGAATGTACCTCGCGCTTTGCGGAGAATTTGACGGCGTTGCTCACCTTTGTTAACACGCCGTACTTTACGCCGGAAACGGTCGAGAAGGAAAAAGGCATTATCGGGCAAGAAATTAAGATGATTGAAGACCGCCCGCACAGCATGATTTTCTATAATATGCTGACGGGATTATATGCCGAACATCCCATCAGTGTGCCGATTGCGGGCACACAGGACTCGGTTGCAAAAATTACTGACGAAACACTGAATGCCTGTTATCAACACTTCTACAACCCCGCGCAGATGGCGTTGTGCGTGGCGGGTGATGTTGATATTGACGAAGTTTGCCGCATTGCCGAGGCTGTGCCGGGCGGTGCGCCTGCGGTGGGCGATGTGGTGCGTGAATACGGCAATGAGAACCACGCCAAGGCAAAAATGTCTGTCTATCAAAAACACATGGCTGTAGGGTTGCCGCTGTTCATGTTGGGGTGCAAGTTGTCGCCATCAAGCTACGATAGCTTCTGCGCTGAACTGGAAAGTGATTTGGCGTGCGAGCTGATTGCAGGTAAGTCCAGCCCGTTATATGCACGGCTGTACGCCGAGGGGTTGATCAATGATAACTATCAGTATGGCTATTTCGGCTTTTCGGGCGGCGCGTGCGGGTTGTTTGGTGGTGAGAGCCGCGACCCTGCGGCGTTTCAAGCAGCGTTGCTGGATGAATGGCAACGCGTGAAAAAAACGGGTGTAGACACTGCTCACTTTGTGCGGCTTAAACGTGCAGCATATGGACAATGGCTGCGGCAACTTGACGACAGTGAAGCATTGTGCCGCAATGCGATGAATGCGCATTTTAATAAGCGTGACGCCTTTACGTTTCCCGAAATTTTTGAGAATATGACAATTGAGGCTGTGATGGCGCGGTTGGATACAATGTTATCGGCTGAGCGGATGTGTTTGTCGCGGATTGACCCTGCGGGGTAGGTATAACTTCCCAACTCTGCGGGACTATCGACTTTTGCCAACAAGCGAAATGTCAAAAGTCCGCCACCTCCTTGTCGAAAGGGGGGTGGGATTTGCATTGCGTTCTTTGCCCCCTTCTTTGAAAGGGGGTGCCCTGTAAGGGGCGGGGGGTGCTCCCCTATATACATAAAAAACAATAAGAAAGAAGGTACAAACAATGCCACCAATTCGTTTTCCCGGCTTTGGATTCCAAGTTGAAATCGAGCGCGCCGTGACTGAGCGGTTGCCTGTTCAGTGGTACGGCGTACTTATCACACTGGGTGTGGTGCTTGCGCTGTTGTATTGTATGAAACGCGCACCAAAGATGAGCATCAAGCAAGAGCAGTTGCTCGACATGATGTTTTTTGTGTTGCCGGCTGCGATTATTGCTTCGCGGCTCTATTTTGTGGCGTTTAACTGGGATGCGACGACACGCGGTGCTGAGGGGTTCTGGGAAACGCTAGGCAGCGTTTTTGCCGTATGGGATGGTGGAGTTGCTATCTACGGCGCGATATTTGGTGCGGTATTGACGGCATGGATTTTTTGTCGTGTGCGCAAAATTGACACGTTGGCCATGTTTGACCTCGGCGTGCTCGGATTGTTGATCGGGCAGGCTGTAGGGCGTTGGGGCAATTTTATTAATCAAGAAGTCTACGGCATTGAAACGGCTTTGCCGTGGCGTATGGGTATCATGCAAGCTGATGGGGCGTACAGCTATGTGCATCCGCTGTTCTTATATGAATCATTGTGGTGTATTTTAGGGCTGATTGTGCTGCACGTGTTGTCCAAAAAGCGTACGCGCAATGGGCAAGTATTTATGATGTACTTGGTGTGGTATGGCGCAGGTCGTGCGGTATTTGAAACGATGCGTGCGCCGAGCTATGTGCTGTTTGTCGGTGGCGTGAATACCAGCTTGGCGGTTGCGATTGGTATGGCGGCGATTGGTGTGATTGGTATGTTGCTATTGTTGCGGACGCCGGCGGCGGTTGCCGCATCTGTCGTGGCTGACTCACCATGTGATGAGGATAGTGCGCCTTGCGATGATGAGGCAATTGCCGAGCCTGTTGAAAAGGATATTGTTTCCACTGCCTCGCAAACCGATGCGTCTGACGATGACATGCCGCAAGTTGATGTGTCAGTGAATGAAACTGCAGACGAAGATGATGTTGCGTTTATCGAAGTCGATGTTGAGGAGGTTGCCGCTGAGATGGCTGAGTCTATGCCCGAAGCGCATGAGTTGGTTGATATCAATGACCTGCCCGATGTGTTGGAAATTGACGATAATGATGACAGTGAGGAATAATTAATGGCGATATTACTGGACGGGAAGGCGATTGCTGCTAAACATAAGAAAGAAATTGCCAAAATAGTTGGCGGTATGGCACGTAAGCCGGGGCTTGCTATTGTGCTTGTCGGCGACGACCCCGCGTCGCAAGTGTACGTTAAATGGAAGATTCGCGACTGCGAAGAGTGCGGCATTACGCCGCATGCGCACTATTTGCCTGCCGCAACGACAACCGAAGAATTGCTGGCATTGATTGCTAAGCTCAATGCCGACAGTGCTGTTGACGGCATTTTGTGCCAGTTGCCGTTGCCGAAACATATTGATGAGGCGGCAGTGCTGCAAGCCATTGATCCGCGAAAAGATGTCGATTGTTTCCACCCCGAAAATGTTGGACTGTTTATGATTGGCAGGCCGCGCTTTTGGCCGGGCACGCCGGCGGGCGTGATGTTGCTGCTGGAAGAGTACGGTATTGATATTGCCGGCAAAGAGTGTGTTGTGGTCGGGCGGAGCAACATTGTGGGCAAGCCGCAGGCCATGTTGTTGCTGCAAAAGCACGGCACGGTGACAGTGGCGCACTCGCGTACCAAAGACCTTGCTGAGGTGACGCGCCGTGCCGATATTTTGGTCGCGGCTGTCGGTGTATTGCACTTGATTACTGCCGACATGGTCAAGCCGGGGGCGGTAGTAATTGATGTGGGCATGAATAAAACTTCTGACGGCAAGCTGGCAGGCGATGTGGATTTTGAAGGCGTGGAGAAAGTGGCAAGCTATATCACGCCTGTACCCGGCGGCGTTGGGCCCATGACGCGGGTGATGTTGATGAAGCATACGTTGGCCGCCGCAGGCAGGTTGTAATTAATAATGCAGAAACGGGGACGGGGGGAGCCCTACATATAAAGGAGCCATCCATGAAGAAAATTATGATTATTCTTGCAGCGACTGTGGTGTGTGCGTTTGGACTTGCGGTGGGCATTGTGTTTTTTGTGGTGCAAGAGGATATGCCGGAAGGCGCGGTACATACAACACGGCCGCCGGAAGTTTTGCCGAGAGGCGGCGAAGCAGAGGCAGAGCTTTTTTTGCGGCAGTTTGTGACGATGTTTTCGGTGTATGACGGCTTTTATGATATGGATAGCGGCGCGTTTTATGCCAGAACGCACGGTTATTGGGCCTATGTTGACGAGTTGACGCAACCGCCGTTGTATTTTACCGGTGGTCGCTTTGGCGGTGAGCATTTTGAGAGTAGCACTTGGAGCGAAGAAGATGTTATCGTATTCGACCGTGACGGTGAGCTGATTACCGATGGGATATTTCTGCGAACATTTGAGTATTCGTGGTCGTGGGACGGCGATGATGAAGTGCATACGGTTGAATATGACGGCAGCGCAAGTAATTTTTTCCTTTTCGACCTCGATGATAGCGATGAGCCGGTGATTGTTGTGATGTTTCTAGCGGTAGGAAGTTCTCATATGTTCTCGGTGGTGTATCAGTTTATTGACGGCGAGTATCGCGAGGTGTTTGAGGGCGGGCATTTGAATTTCTTTAATGACAATCAGGGCAATTTGATTTTGCGTGATAACGGACCATCGCACCATTGGTGGGGGGGTGGCACATATTATTATGTGACAATGACAGATGAGGGCATGGATTTTGCTTCTGCGGCGCATTTGATGGCGTATTTTCCTGCGTTTCCGCAACACGATGAAGACTATTTTGATGACGACCTTCTTGTGGCAATTTACGAACTTCGTATGGACGAATTGGCAGAAGAAATCACCAAAAACATCCTTGCATATTTTGCAAGTTTACCGTCAACGGTAGAGATTATTTTGCCGCCTTGGACGGTGTGGGACGGTACGGAGGCATCGGCTGTGGCGAAGATTGAGGCGTTTGTGCGGCGGTTGGTGACAGTGCAGGCGTTTTCCGACTATTTTGGGGTGTATAATCAGGATACAGAAACATTCCATGCGGTGAGATGGGATACGCCATCTGAGTTTGTGTTGCCGTCGCGATCGCCGTTATTTTTTCACAGCAATCAGATGGTAGGTTCTTTGTTAACCCGAGATGGGGAGTGGCGCAATATGCCGTCAACAATTCTGCATTTGCACCCCAGAGATTTGGGGCAAACGGAATGGGATCAACGGCAGGTGTGGACGCTGTGGGCGATGGATTTTAACATAATTGATTTTGATGGCAACGGGTTTCCCGATGTCTTGGTGTATTACGACAGCCCGTGGGGCGATGATGTTGGTTTCCATCGATTGTATCGTTGGAATAAAGGGCCGTTCGACCTTGACATCGATTTATACTTTGAATGGGCGCAAGGCGAAAGCGACCCATTTGAGCAATCGGCAGGTGGGGTGCGGGAAGATTTGCGATGGCAGATTATTACACGCCTTCGCGCAGAGTTTGACGCGCTACCGCCATCGGCGGTGACTATTACATTACCACAATAGGCGTACAAAGGAGAAAATATCATGAGAACCGACATCGAAATCGCTCGCAGTTGTACCATGCAGCCCATTACGAAAATCGCCGAAAAGGTTGGCTTGACGGCTGATGAGTTGGAGTGTTACGGCAAGTACAAGGCCAAAGTGCGCGCCGCAGAACGCAAACCCAAAGGCAAACTGATTTTGGTCAGTGCCATTACGCCGACGCCTGCGGGTGAGGGCAAGACGACGACGAGCGTCGGGCTTGCCGACGGGCTGTCGCAGTTGGGGCTGAATACGTCGCTGTGCTTGCGAGAGCCGTCGCTCGGGCCTGTTTTCGGCGTCAAAGGCGGTGCGGCGGGCGGCGGCATGGCGCAGGTCGTGCCGATGGAGGACATCAACTTACACTTCACGGGTGATATTCATGCCGTTACGGCAGCGAATAATTTGCTCGCCGCGTTGTTGGACAACCATATCCATCACGGCAACGCGTTGGATATTGATGTGCGTGCAATTAGTTGGAAACGTTGCCTTGACATGAATGACCGCGCTTTGCGTGACTGCGTTGTAGGGCTCGGTGGCAAGCCCAATGGATTCCCGCGGCAGGATAAGTTTGAGATTAGCGTTGCCAGCGAGGTCATGGCGATTCTGTGCCTTGCCACTGATATGGCTGACTTGAAAGAGCGGCTGGGGCGCATTGTTGTGGCATACAATCGCGCCGGTGAACCTGTCACGGCCGGCGACTTGCGTGCGCAGGGTAGCATGGCGGCGTTGTTGCGTGATGCCATTTTGCCGAATTTGGTGCAGACGATGGAACATACGCCTGCGTTTATCCACGGCGGACCGTTTGCCAACATCGCGCATGGTTGTAACAGCGTGTCGGCGACGAAGTTGGCGTTATCGTTGACCGATTATGTCGTCACCGAAGCGGGGTTTGGCGCTGATTTGGGCGCTGAGAAGTTTATCGATATCAAGTGCCGTTCGGCGGGCATTGCGCCGTCCGTTTGCGTGATTGTTGCCACAATGCGGGCGTTGAAGTTCCACGGCGGGGTCGAGAAAAAAGACATTGGGCAGCCCAACGTCGATGCCTTGGTTAGAGGACTTGATAACCTTTGGCGGCATTACGATAACGTCACGCAAAAGCTTGGTGTGCCTGCGGTTGTGGCGATCAATCGTTTCGGCAATGACAGCCAAGAAGAGATTGCCGCATTGCTCGACGCATGCGCAGAGCGTGGTGTTCCCGTGGCACTCGCCGAGGGTCACGCGCAGGGCGGCAAGGGCATGATGGCGTTGGCGCAAACCGTCATTGACGTGATGGACAAGCCGACTTGCGGGTTTGTGTATGACTTAAAATTGCCGTTGAAAGATAAAGTCATCGCTCTGACTGAGGGTTACTACGGTGCGGCAAGCACGGCATTCATGCCTGCCGCTGAAAAAGAGTTGGCACGGCTGCAAGAGCAAGGTTTTGGTGATTTGCCCGTCTGCATTGCCAAGACGCAGTATTCTTTTTCCGATACACCAACATTGCGCAATGCGCCGAGCGGCTTTGCCATGACGGTACGTGGTGTAAAATTGTCGGCAGGCGCCGGCTTCGTTGTCGTAATGACAGGCGATATGATTACCATGCCGGGATTGCCGAAAGTGCCGTCGGCGGAAATGATTGATGTGAGTGGCGGCGGAGAGATTGCGGGGTTGTTCTAGTCTGTCGCGCCTCGTGCACGGCCGCCCTATCGCCACCAATCCCCCAACCACCCCAGCGTGCCATATATCTGTAATGAAATTGCCAATACAAACAACACCATGTCAGCAATGCGTGGTGCTGTTTTTTTGCGCGCGAGGATGAGCAATACCAAAAACGGTATGGCGTCTGCGAAATATCGTACGCCAAAATGCCAGCCGCCGTTGGATGTGTGGAAAAGAAAGAGGAGCATTTGGAGTGTGGAGAGCCCCAGTACCATCCAAAAAAATCCACGCTCTCGCTCTATCCCGTGTTCTCTATCCTCTATCTTCTGTTTGCGCACCAGCGCAAATACTGACGCATACGCTGCAATAAAAATCGGATTTGCCAGTGGGAAGAAGAAGCCGTCAAACGCCGGAAAGATAAGTTGTCCGCCTTCAATGTTGGGCAGACGCAATACAGCAGCCAAATTGCTGGCAGCTTGATTGTTGCCCGAAATGAAAGCATATCGCCAGCTAAATTGCCCATACGGCGCGTTGAGCATCTCAGGCAGGAAATTATGACCAAACTCCAACGGATTGCCAAAACGCGCAAAATTCAATGACATCAACGCAATGGCGACGACGGCAACAGGGATAATGCAATATACAAATATTTTGTGGGGAATACGCCCCTGTGCGCTCGGCACATCATTATGGTCGCTCGCGTATTGTTTGCAGTTTCGCCACAGCCACCACACCAACAACGGCAGATAAATTGCTTGAAACGGTCGACAACCTACCGCCAACGCCCAAAATAAAAACGCCGATGGCCAAAGTTTTGGCTTGGGCGAATCAATTGCCCACAGTGCCAGACAACAGAACATGAATGCCATATTTTGCGCCAAATACCATATGCCGCCGTGGACAGTGATAGGCAGAAAATTGCTGCCGAATGCGGCGAAAAATGCCCAAAATATTGCCGCGCGTTCATTCATATGCCGCATTAAAAAAAGCGCGAGGAAAACCGCGCCTGTGAGCAAATATAATAGACCGATAACCCGGTCAGGCTGGTGTAAACCGAAGATGGGATAGAGCAAAAAGTGCGTGGCGGTTGGCACGGGTGGGAAACTGTTGAAATATTGCCCGTTGAAGCGTGCAAGCTCCAGACCGTAGAAGTCTTGACAGCGATGATAAAGGTGTTGTTGGCAACTGTCGCAGAGTTGACCCAAATCTAAGTGACCTTGCCACCAACGCTCGGCTTGTAAAGAATAGGTGTTAAACGGAGTGGGCGCTAAAAGTGCCGTTGTATGCCAGTGGTCGCGTCGTACAGTGTTGTCGACGACGGTTGTCAATATGCTGAAAAAAGCAAACGTCAGCACGGTTGCGATGGCTAACTTTGCGCCTCTTTGCAGAGTGCGGCGATCTCGGCACGCCGCGATTTCGGCGCTCATCTGCGCGTGCCGCCACGGCTTTCTCGCAATGGGTCTATGTTGCGCCGCGCGGTGGGTAGTGTGCGGTTTTCTAATGTTGTGCAGACCAATGCGATATTGTCAGGCGCCGGTACGCGGCGTGAATGCTCGCCAATGGTGAGTATTGCGTCATCGTTGCCGCGGATGCGGTACGACCAGACGGTGATGTCAGCGTCCGGATTACTTAAGCGCGCGCGTCCGCCTTTTAGTTCAGGCAGATCATCCTGGTGTACCAGTTTGAGCCATTCATCCATATAAATGGGCGCACTGAGACCCCATTTTTCAATGTTTTCCGATGCATAATTGACAACACCAGATTCGGCATCCCACAGCAAAACCGCCCGCGGGCCTTGTTCAATAGCCCATGTCAGTGCGGCAAAGCGTGCCCGTTCCCACAGCAGACGTTCATCGTGTTCGTCAAGGTTGTGATGGCATTTTGCTGTAGGTCGGAGATTTTCGGCAGGAGCAGGGGCAGCTAATAGTGGCAAAGCGCTGTCCATTGCCGCGATTTCTTTGAGCATTTGTCGCCACGGATGTACCAATGGCGTGAGGTGCAATACAAAAAGTGCCAGCGCGTCGCTGTCGCTAATGTCATTTAATGGCAATGGCACCCATGTGCCTTGCAGACGTACACGGGGTTGGTCAGTAATTTCGACAATGGCCACGGCATCAAACAACGGCGGGTCAACGACATCGGGGCGGCAGGAAATTGACCAACGGCCCATGGCGTCAAGCGTTGTCACACTTAATGTTTCAAGTGCCGTTGCGTTGGCATAAACAGGACGGCCGCTGGTGACGTGTAGGGCGACAATGCCGTACGGCAAGGCTTGCAGTTGTTCAACGGAAGTGGCGGGCATGGCGCTATTCCTCCTCAGTTGTGTCGATGCCCAGACGTGTGAGCATGGCGTTGATGTCGTCCATAGAGATGTCTTCTTCGACGTGTTGTTCGGGTTCGCGTGGTGCCATCGGCATGCTAATGTCATCATGCTGTGTGTCATTTGTGGATAAGGTTGTAGATTGCGGTGGGCGCGGGGACGTGTTTTCCACAATGAACTCGGCTGATGACGGTGGATCGGATGTTATTGGCGGTACGCCGGGGTAAATGTTTTCGGAAGGAAGCTCTTCGGCGGCGGTCATGGATATTTTACCGTCGGTCAATAGCGCCGCTGCACCGAACAGTGCTGTAAAGGCGAATACACCCAAATCGACAAGCATTGCCTCGCGGTTAAATGGATATGTCCGTGAAAAGCCGACATGCGGTAGAGTGGATAGTGCCGTGTTTTGCATGCGGTAAAGTAACGGTGAAAGAAAACTGACTATACCAAAAAAACATGCCAGTCCGCCCGCGAAACGCAAGGTCTTGCCGCGCCTGTTAGCGAAATAGCAGCCGGCGAAAAACAACAGTGTCAATGCCAACGCGATGTCGCTGAACAGAGAATAGATGTAGCTGTTGGCGATGGGGTTGGCGGCATGTTGAAAAAAGGCGTTCATCAACCGGAAGCAGCTCCAAAAGACAGGAATTAGATAAGCCAGGCTGTATTGAAACTCTTTGCAGCGCAGGGCATTGACAGAAGCCATCAACACGGCCAGCCCCGCCAGCAAGAACAACAGCGCATAGAGCAGTTGCGACCATTCGGCGCGTGGTGTTATAGTAATGGCAAGGTAGAGTTCATAGCCGGCCGTGGTGGTCAGTACCAAACCCGCCAACAGACGGAGCAGTCGCGGGAATATTTGTGGTATGAGCTTACTCTCTCGCCGTGAAAACACCCACGCCAATGCCACGAAGACAACTGATAGGGAAATCATGGCAATGGTTAAGACATGCCAAGGTTCAGGCATACGTCCGACGGCGTCAATATCGCCAAAGGCGTTTCGCAATTCTAAGGCTCGCAGCGTGCCGCCTGCGATGCCAAAAATCAGGCTGAGTAAAAATAGGCTCATAATGACCCCTCCAATGCTTATATGTAGCATATCATAGTTTGGATGGATTTACAAGTATATTGTGGACAGGCTTGAATATAATGTTGCAGGGTGTGCTTACATACGGAGGAAAATGTATGCTTAAACGATTGATTATCTTAACTACACTGTTGCTTGTGGTGGTTTTTGTTATGCCGTTATTTACGGTGCTGCGAGGTGGAAAAAACGTTATGATATCCGATAGACCATCACCCGCGGAAGGGGCCAATTCGGATATTTTAAATGATGGTGAAGAGACGCTTTGGGACGCTCAAACCACCATCAATGTAGAGCTGTCCGATGGATCGGTGGCGACCATGACCATGAGTGACTATATTTTTTCGGTATTGGGAGGTGAGATGGAGCCTACAGCACCGCTTGACGCGTTGAAGGCGCAAGTGGTTGCCATTCGGACGTTTGCGTTGCGAAATATCGAACGGAATCGCGAGTGGGATCTGCATGAGAGCGGCGCGGATATTTGCGCCCATCATACGCATTGCTTGGCGTTCCGTCCGCGCGATGAGGCTATGGAACGTTGGGCGGCGTATACTGATGCCGAATATAATCAGACTATATTTGAACGAGCTATTCGTGGGACTGACGGTATGGTACTGTTGTATCGTGACGCGCCGATTTTGGCAGTGTATCATGCCATCAGCGCGGGCCATACTGAGAATATTGTCGATGTTTGGGGTGGTGACCACCCATATTTGTCGGGGGTAGAGAGTGCGGGATGCGCGGACGCGGACGGGTTTGCAAGTGAGGTGACAATTGCTGTTGCCGACTTTCGTGCCAAGGCTTTGGTTGAGTGGCCTGAGGCTGATTTGTCTGCTGCGCCGGATGCATGGATTACCGGTGTTGAGCGGAGCACGACAGGTGGCATTATGGAGGCAAGCGTTGGTGGTGTAAGTGTGCGTGGCGTGCAGCTACGAAACTTGGTAGGGTTGCGTTCAGCGAATTTTACAATCAGTGTAGATGGGGATGGATTTGCGTTTAGTGTGCGCGGCTGGGGGCATGGTGTGGGTATGAGTCAACAGGGTGCGATTGCTATGGCCACGGATGGCAGCGGGTGGCGCGAGATTTTGGCGCATTATTATCCGGGGGCGACATTAAGTACTTGATTTTATTCAAAGAATAGGGTAAACTATGTAGAGGCGGTGCCATCACCCCGTTATATATTTGTGCAATGGGCGGATTGCTATCTGTCCCTACGATATACACAAAGGAGAGTCTATGACCAAACCCATTATTTATACTGATTATGCGGCGACTGCACCGTTATGCGCAGCGGCGCGTGAGGCCATGATGCCGTTTTTGACCCAGCATTACGCCAACCCAAACGGGATGTATAGCATTGCCGGATATTCCCGCCGTGCGCTTGAACAAGCACGGGGCACAATTGCCGATTGCTTGAACGTTAAACCCGAGGAAGTCTTTTTCACGTCGGGCGGCACTGAGGCAGGAAATTGGGCGGTGAAAGGGGTTGCTGAAAAGCGCGACGGCAAGCATATTGTTGTGTCGGCCATTGAGCACCATGCTGTATTATACGCTGTGGAATATCTGAAAAAATCGCATGGCTATGAAGTAACAGTGCTGCCCTGCGACAAGTTCGGTATGGTCACACCGCAGTCGATGTGCGACGCTTTGCGCGACGATACTGTGCTGGCAACTTGCATGACGGCAAACAATGAGGTCGGTACAATCCAAGATGTTGATGCGATGGCCGATATTTGCCGTGAGAAGGGCGTGCCGTTTTTCACCGATGCGGTGCAGGCCGTCGGGCATATTGCAGTTGACGCCTCGCGTGTCGATTTGCTGTCAATGGCGGCGCATAAGTTCGGCGGGCCGCGCGGTGTTGGTGCGTTGGTGATCAAAAAAGGCACGAAAATCGGCGCATTGCTGCACGGCGGCGGGCAAGAGCGCAATAAGCGTTCAGGTACGGAAAATGTTGCGGGCGCGGTGGGCATGGCAGCGGCGTTGCAGTATGCTGTTGATAACATGGATGCCGAAAGTAAGCGGCTGGTTGCGCTGCGGGACAAATTGATTAAAGGCGTATTGCAAATCCCCTATACTACACTGACGGGTCACCCAATTGAGCGACTGCCGGGATTGGCGTCGTTTACCATTGAATATATTGAGGGTGAGTCGATGGTACTGCTGCTCGACAGCCACGGCATTTGTGCGTCGAGCGGGTCGGCGTGTTCAAGTGGGTCGCTTGATCCGTCGCATGTATTATTGGCAATGGGCATATCGCATGAAGTGGCACATGGTTCGTTGCGATTATCGCTTGGCGAAAGCACGGAAGATGACGATGTGGAATATATTGTTGAAAAATTACGGATTGTTGTTGAGCGACTGCGGGCGATGTCACCGTTGAGGCCGGAATAGGAAGCATTTATGCCACGAATAGCTAGATGCGTGACAGAAATAACATACTAAGGAGAAAATATATACATGTACAGCGATAAAGTTATGGAGCATTTTAACAGTCCGCGCAACATTGGCGAAATTGCCGATGCCAACGGTGTCGGCGAGGTCGGCAACCAGAAGTGCGGCGATATTATGAAAATTTATCTTAAAATTGAAAATGATATGATTATTGATGTTAAATTTCAGACTTTCGGATGCGGCGCAGCGGTGGCGACCAGTTCAATGGCGACGGAGTTGATTAAAGGCAAGAGCATTGAAGAGGCATTGCAACTGACCAATAAACGTTTAGCTGAGGCGCTTGACGGCTTGCCGCCTGCTAAAATGCATTGCTCGGTGTTGGCTGAAGAGGGCATTAAGGCGGCAATTTCCGATTATTATCGCCGGCAAGGCATCGACCCTGTGCCGATTGTTGGGTGTGATGGGAAGTGCGCGGAGTGTCATGGGCATTAGCAGTGTGTTGTCGCAGACAGTAACATCTGCGGATGTGGGGCGAGAGAAATACAAATACGAAACCCATATGCATACGTCTGAAGTCAGTGCATGCGCAAGCGCAACGGCTGTTGAACAGGTGCGCGAGTATAAGCGCCGAGGCTATGCGGGGATTATTATTACCAATCATTTTATCAACAGTTACGTCACGCACGCCAAAGATCTGCCGTGGGCGAAGCTGATTGAACTAAATTCCATCGGCTATCATGAGGCGAAGAAGGAGGGCGACAAGTGCGGCTTGGACGTCTTTTTTGGCTTTGAATACAGTATTGATGGGTTGGATTTTTTGACTTACGGCGTTTCGATTGATTGTTTGCTTGCCAATCCCGGCATAGACAAGCTCGATGTGGCACAGTATAGCCAATTTGTACGCGATAATGGCGGTTACCTCGCACAGGCGCACCCATATCGTGAGGCATACTATATTCCCGAGCCATATCCTGTGATGCCGCAATGGGTTGACGGCATTGAAGTCTACAATGTCTCTATGCCTGATACAGTCAACGAGAAAGCGTTTATTTTCGCGGAGCAGAACAATTTGGGGATGATTGCCGGCAGTGACAGCCATCATTTAGGCATGAAATTTTTGAGCGGCATTACATTGAACAAACGTGCTGAGAATATCAGCGATATTATTGACGCCTTGAAAACGAGGGAGATTGGGTTGATTTTACCGTAACTGTTGTGATGAGGTGCAAAAACAAGCGCGGATATTTCTGCGCTTGTTGGGTAGTATGCGTATTAGTTGTACGAATGATATTGCTGGACGTATGGTTTTTCTCTCTTGCGGTATTCGATTAGCTTCTTGATATAACCTATTTCAGTTGCGTTCGGGTTCACAAATGCTCCCGAGTGCTGGGAACATACGCTTTTGAACTCTTTGCCGAAAATTTTCACATCTTTGGCACGCCAGCATTCATCGTGGCAAGGCGTATGACAAATGCTAACACGGTCATGTACAGCTGTGACAAAATCCGTATCGTCATCCACATAACCGTATTGATAATGCAAAGAAGAAAACACTTCAAAGCACCAATTATTTTTGCCTTCGACGCCCATTCGGCCGATGTTATATTCGTCATTATATCGCACTTTCCCCCAATTGGCCATATTCGGACTTACATTGTTTTTTGCCAAATAAGCTGCGAGATTTAATGCGTTTTCTTTGTGTTCACCTTCGAGCAAATCGTTTATTGCGTCTTCGATTGTGGCATAACTCTTTTGTCCTGACATTTTGCGCTCTCCTTTGCTAAATATATTCTTTTGCATCACGTGAGCCATAGAACATAACGCACGAGCGTATGCTTTTAATATAGCGTATGTAAATACGGTTGTCAAGAAATAGAGGAGAAAGCCTATGAATCTCACAAGTCGCGACCATTTTAATAACCGCGCCATTGCTGTCTTTGGTGACAGCATTACCCATGGCGCGAACTGCCCCGATATTCCCGCGCAAAGCTATATCGGCGTTGTTAAGCGCAAACTTATGCAGAATTACGGTTTGAAAAACTACGGTTACGCTTCTATGGAATCGTCGATGTGGAATTCCGGCGGCCGATACGATGAGTTGCACCAAATTACGCAAAACACGCCGTGGCAAGAGTTGCGCGACGGCAAACTCCTTGGTACGTTTGCATTACAATCACAGCAAAAAGGCGATAGTTTGACAATAGCATTGCGCGAGCCGTACGCATATGCGTATGTGTATGCTGCGCCGGGAAGCGGAGATTTTAGCGTAAGCAACGGGGGAAAAACACCCGTCACTGCGGTGACACCCTCTTTTGCGAAAGAGGGTAAGAAGGGGTTGAGAAGCGAGCCGATAAAACTTGGCGGCTCGGCAATCACCATCACAGCGTTGACTGATGAACCGGTTACCCTTTGCGGCATGGGATATTACAACGATTTAGACGGGCATGTGCTGAATAATTACGCCAACAACGGCTTGCGGCTGGTCGGTATCAGCGACGAAATTTTGGAAATTATGGCAAAAGTCGATACCGCGATATTTTCACTCGGCTACAATGACAGCCATTTTCCGACCGACACAGCGGAGTTTACGCGCAAAATTGACCTGCTGATTGCGGCGTTTAATCGCCACGGCACAAAGCTATACGTCAACGACTTGTGCTGGAACTTGCCTGAAAGCGATCATTTTCGCAGTGAAATTAAACGTCTGGCGCAATCTGTGTCACATGCGGTGCGTGTGCCACAGGTGACAGAAATCGCCGAACGGGAATTGCTCGACGGCGTGGGCGCACACCCAAATGTCGAAGGACACGGCTTACAAGCGGCGGCATTGATTGCGGCAATGGAGTTGTGAGTAAATAAAAGCCGCCCAACCTTTTTGTAAAATCCCTCACTATATAAATGACAGTCCGAAATCGTGCCAAATGGGGATAAGCAAATGCAAAAAATCTACGTCGACCAAGTGATTGCCGAATATACGCAAAAGATATTCGGGTTCGCGCTCTCCAAAACGCAAAACATCGACAAAGCCGAAGAACTCGCCGCAAGAATTACCTTTGACGTGTACAATTCGCTGTTAAAAGCCGATGCCGTGCATAATATCAACGGGTATATCTGGCGGGTGGCGTGCCATGTGTATGCGCGGTTTGTTGATGAGGAGGTTAAGGGGCGGAGCATTTCGCTTGACGAAGTGAATGTGCCGAGCGGTGCGGATTTTACCGAAAACTTGGAGAACGACGAAGATTACTTGCGATTGCGGCGCCAAATCTCTTATTTGGGCAAAACCCAGCGGGATATTGTGGTCATGCACTATTTTGACCGCTTAAAACAAGGCGAAATTGCGAAACGCCTGAAAATTCCGCTCGGAACTGTCAAGTGGCATCTGCACGATGCACGAAAACAGATTAGAGAGGGTTTTACTATGAACAAGCAAATGATTGCACCGATTGAATTCAGCAGCATGGGGCATGACGGTAACCCCGGTCCGGAGGGCAAAGACACAAGCTATTACCTGGCAAAACGGCTTGCGCAAAACGTGGCATACGCGGCGTATTGGCAGGCGAAAAGTATTTCCGAAATTGCCGAAACTCTCGGCGTACCTGCGGCGTTTGTTGAAGACGAAGTTGCCGTACTCGAAGATAACGGCTTTATGGACAAACAGCCCACCGGCAAGTATTTGACCAATATTTTTATCAGCCAAACATCGTCTGACACCGATAAACGCGCGCATGAGCTGTACGTTAAATACGCCGAAATGGTTTGCGAGCAGTATGTGCCGCTGTTGTTTGACGCAATTGGCAACGGCTTGCCTCAAACGTACACGCCGCACGGAGATATCAATTTCCTGCGCTGGCTTGCTGTGGTGTATGCTTGTCGGGCAAAGTTGCGGCACGGGTCTAATGGTGATGTTGGAAAATATATCGTGGCTCGCAAAGATGGCGGCGCGTATATCGCTTGTGCCGCAATTGGTGCTGCCGATAGCGATGGCTTGTACAGCGCGTGCGGCGACATGACGCGTAAAGGCGATAGTGAGCCTGTACTTGGCTGGTCGCTGGACACGTATTACGACAGCCGTACCGGCGCTTGGCGCGACAACTGGGTCTCGGATTACGAGAATTTATACCGCGCCATGACGGGCAAGATGACAAAAACCGCCGAAAATGCCGAGGCATTCCAACGATTGTACAGCAAGGGTTATCTTGTTGAATATGGCGGTGGCGACATGGTTAATATGGTGGTAACAACGCAAACTCGCGATGAATTTGAAAACTTGCTGCCGGCTATGCCGTCTGAGTTAGCGGCGGCAGGGCGTGAATTGGACAGCGAAATTTACGCGCTGAATAAGCCGCAATATCCGCCGCATATGCAGGAGTTGTGCCGTATATACAACACCAATTGCCTGTCAAGTCAATCGGTTCTGACCCGTGCGTTGGAGATTTTAAGCAACAACGGCACACTTGCGCCGTTGAGTGACGAACAGAAGATGTCGGTGAATACGATAATGTTTAGCGATGTGTTGCCGGGGTAGGGGCGAAGATGCCACGGGCGAACGAGGTTCGCCCTACACTACGCCAAACCGTTTCACTTGCTTCACAAACCCATCGTCAACTCGTCCGAGCATGATAAACTGCCCATCAGGCGCGTAAACCCTCGTTAATTCTGCACTCTTAATTCTGCATTCTGCATTAGCCCTGATCGGTTTTCCGTTCTTAATATTCGTCATGTCGGCGGTTGTTACTGTGATGGCGGGATATTGCGCAAAAACCGTTGTATCAATCGGCAACAGCTGCATGTCGGGGCTAACAGCGTCTAATGTCACTGCGTCATCGAGCGTAAAGTTACACGCCATGGTGCGCCGCAAGCCGGTCATTGCAGCCAAACAGCCCAACTGCCGCCCGATATCGTGGCACAGCGTGCGGATATACGTGCCGCCCGAACAGTGGACTTCGATTGTGTATTCATCGCCGTCTTGCGATAGTAATTCCAGTTTTTCAATCACAACATCACGTGCAGGGCGTTCGACTTCGCGCCCTGCGCGTGCTTCTTTGTACAGTGTTTTTCCGCCGATTTTAATGGCGGAATACATAGGCGGAATTTGCTTTTGTTCACCTGTAAAAGACGGTAACAATGCTTCCAACGCGCCATTTGGCGGGCGGGTATCCGACATTGCTGTAATATTGCCGGTAATATCCTGCGTGTCGGTTTCAATGCCGACGCGCAGGACTGCGATGTACGCCTTGCCGTTGGGCAGATAGTCAAGTGCCTTTGTTGCGCCGCCGATTAAAAGTGGCAGTACGCCGGTGGCCAGCGGGTCGAGTGTGCCGGCATGGCCGATGGCGCGGGTGCGCAGAATGCCGCGTGTTTTGGCAACGATGTCGTGACTGGTCCAGCCCTGCGGTTTGTCGATGATGAGGAAGCCATTAAGCATGCTCATAGGGTGTTACTTTATCTCCTGTTCAAGTCCGTCAAACAGCGGGGTGTTGAGAATTATGTGCCGGGTAGCGATGATTAGGCCATTTCTATTGCGGCCAAAATGGCCTCTCGTGCTTGTGCTAAGGTGCCCTTGAAAGTGGCACCTGCCGCGCTTTTATGGCCGCCGCCGCCGAGTTTTGCGCAAATGTCACTGGCGTTATGGGGGGGGACTGTTCGTACCGATACGCGGATTTCGCCGCTAGATTGTTCGCGTATCAATATGCCGATTTGGCAGCCCGCGATGGCACGCGCCAAGCCCGGCAGCGAGTCGGTATCATCGGAGGTTAAGCCTTTTAGCATATCTAGCGTCACTTTCAGTACAATGACTGTGCCGTTATGAAATGTTTCTATATCGGCATAAACGGCTTGCTCCAGTTTAATCTGCGCCAAGCTCTTTTGCTCGAAAAATTTTCGATTTATGCTGGCGAAATCAAAATTTGTTTCCATCAATGCAGCGGCAATGCGGTGGGTGTTTGGTGTTGTGCTGCCAAACTTAAAGCAACCTGTATCAGTTGCAATGGCAACATAGAGCGATTCAGCGATACGCTGTGTGATTTCAACGCCAAATCCTATAATAAGTTGATAAACAATTTCTCCACACGCTGCAAGAGCTCCATCAACGTAGGTGTGTGTGGCAAATGGCTTATGTGAGGCGTGATGGTCAATAGCGAGGTCGAAGTGCTTGGGGGCCTGGGCGTTGAAGCGAGTGCTGTCAGCTGCGTCGACTGCCACGGTATATTGCGGCACGAAGTTGTCAGCCGCAAGCAAATTCGCTGTGTACGACGTGAGCAATGTGCCCATATCATCATCAGGCAAGATGTATGCTTGTTTGCCTAATGCGTGTAATGCCAAGCACAGTGCTGTGGCGCTGCCCACACAATCGCCGTCGGGATTTTTGTGCATGACAATCAGAAAATTATCGCGCTCGCGCAAGTAATCGGCGATTTGTTTAAGCGTCATTTTTGGGTAAAACTTTGTCCAAAACCTCGTTGATCCGCTCGCTGTGTGCCAATGAATTATCAGCAATGAAGCTAATTTCCGGTGTTTTGTGCAGCACCACAGCTTTGCCAAGCTCACGGCGCAACAGTCCCGCTGCGCTGGATAAGCCTGCCATGACAGAGTCTTGTGCCGAAGCGTTGCCCATAACGCTGACATGGATTTTGGCGTAACTGAAATCGCGGCTGACATCGGCACGGGTCAGTGTGTAGAACTTGCCATCAAGGCGCGGGTCTTTGAGGCTGCGTACGGCTTGTGATAGCGCTTTCAGCACCTCATCGTTGATCTTGTCGATACGGTCAGACATGTCAGTTGCCTCCTTTATTTTCTATATATTGTAATTTTTAAGTCGCCTTCCGCCCAGTATGTTTCTACATCGCCGAACCCATTGCCAAATGATTGGCAGACGACTTCCAATGTGTCTTCCAACGCGGCATTGTGCAAGGCTGGCGGTACATCAACTTGGTCGGAAAATCCCCTGCCCGAAAAACGCGCCAAAAACCCTTCGGCGAATGTTATAGAGCTCTCTTTTTGGTATGGCAATATAAACTCTTCCTTGCTGCTGAACAGCGGTGCGCAAATGGCGTCGCGGTCATACTTCCAACTATATCGCTTCGGCGTTATGCCGCGCTCATTCAAATATTGCCAGTAATGCGAAAATAAAAAATCGGCAATTTGGCGGTATTCCAGGTTTTGTTTAGTCACATCAATTCTGCCGGGGAGGTCGTCACGGCAAATAAACGCACCGCCGGGCTCCAGCACCCTGTGGATTTCACTGATGACTTTTTCGGGGCGTGAAATCAAATGCAAAACACTGTTGCACACCGCACTGCGTACGCTGCCGCCAGCCAATGGTATATGAAGCGCATTCATGCGGCAAAGCATTACAGTGTCCAACGAAATATTGTTTTTCTCGGCACGGCGTTGCAGAATTTGTATCATATTGTTGGAGATATCGCCGGCAATCACACGTACGCCAAACTGAGCCATGGGAACAGTTAAACAACCATCGCCGCAGCCTAAGTCTAAACATATGCCATCGCCCGTTTGCTTGGCAATTTCAGCAGCAAAAAGCGCATCCCTTTCGGCAAGCGCATACTTGCGATTGCCTGAATAACTCTCGCCGATGTCGTCATAGCCGATGTAGTGATCACCATCGCCTTGTGTGACAATCGGCAGATCATCGGTAAGCTGTTGTATGCCGTTGATGATTAGGGGTTCGTGCATTACTCGACTTGTTGCATCTCATACGCCTCGATGACATCGCCTTCTTTGAGGTCGTTATATTTCTCGATGTTCATACCGCACTCGTAGCCTGTAGCTACTTCGCGCACGTCGTCTTTGAAGCGTTTAAGCGATTCGAGTATGCCCTCATGGATGACCACGCCATCACGCAGTAAGCGTACCGAGGCATTGCGTACAATCTTGCCGTCGGTAACATAGCAGCCGGCGACTGTGCCCACACCTGTGACTTTGAAGACTTGGCGTACTTCGACACGGCCGAGGACAACTTCAACGAATTTCGGGTCAAGCAGCCCTTTCATGGCGGCTTCCATTTCTTCGATGCATTCGTAAATGACACGGTAGAGGCGGATGTCAACGTTATTTCGCGCCGCACTGTCGCGCGCTGACGGATCAGGACGTACGTTAAAACCAATCAAGATGGCGTTGCTTGTAGCACTTAGCAGAATGTCGCTTTCGCTGATGGCACCGACGCCAGTATGGATGATTTTAATGCGCACCTCATCGTTGGACAGCTTTTCGAGCGAGGCTTTGAGCGCTTCAGCTGAGCCTTGTACATCGGCTTTGATGAGCAGGCGTAACTCTTTGAGCTGCCCCTCTTTAATTTGGTCAAAGAGGTTGTCAAACGACACGGCTGTTGCGCTGCGGTTACGTTCGTCGCGCTCGGCGTCCTTGCGTTGGTCAACTAACTCGCGCGCCATGCGCTCGTCGGTGACGGCAAAGAAGGGGTCGCCCGCGCCCGGTACTTCGGACAGACCGGTAATCTCGACCGGCACGCTGGGGCCGGCTTCTTTTAATGGCTGCCCATTTTCGTTGGTCATAGCGCGCACATTGCCTACTGATGTACCCGCCAAAATCAAGTCGCCTTGTTTTAGTGTGCCGTTTTGCACCAACAGGGTCGCTACCGTGCCGCGGCCTTTATCCAGCCGCGCTTCGATGACGGTGCCTTTTGCCAAGCGGTTGGGGTTGGCGCGCAACTGTTGGACTTCAGCCGTGAGTAGCACCATATCGAGCAAGTGCGGAATGCCGTCGCCTTTCTTGGCTGAGACAGGGCAAATAATGGTTTCGCCGCCCCAGTCTTCGCTGACCAAGCCGTGTTCGGTGAGTTGTTGCTTGATACGATCGGGGTTGGCTTCAGGTTTATCCATCTTGTTGATAGCAACGATAATCGGCACTTCGGCCGCTTTGGCGTGGTTGATGGCTTCGATGGTTTGCGGCATAATACCGTCGTCGGCGGCAACGACAAGGATAGCAACGTCGGTCACTTTAGCACCGCGCGCCCGCATGGAGGTAAAGGCCGCGTGACCCGGCGTATCCAAGAAGGTAATCTTATGGTCGCCCACTGTGACGCGATAGGCGCCGATATGCTGTGTAATGCCGCCGGCTTCGCCTTCGGCAACATCGGCCTTGCGGATGCTGTCGAGTAGTGAAGTTTTGCCATGGTCAACGTGACCCATAACAACGACAACCGGGTCGCGTGCTTCGAGATTTTCATCAACGTCAACGCTGTCGTCAATCAGTTTCTCCTCAATGGTGACGACAATTTCACGCTCGACTTTGGCACCCATTTCAATGGCAACCATTGCCGCAGTATCGTGGTCAATGATTTGGCTGACGCTTGCCATAACGCCGAGCTTCATGAGTTGTTTGACGACTTCGACACCTGTTTTTTTCATACGAGACGCCAGTTCACCGACTGAAATTTCCTCGCCGATTTTGACGGTAATGGGCTGTTTCTTTAAGGCTTCAAGCTGCAAGCGGCGCATTCTGTCGCGGTCTTCCTGCCGCTTCTTTTGGCTGATAACAGCCGGACGGCGATCGCCCTTACGGGCAATCTTTTGCATACCGCCTTTTTGATTCTCCATATCCTTGGTGACAAACTTGTCAATGCGCTCATCGTATCTATCAAGGTTGACTGCACCGCTGCGTGTATCAACGGTACGCGTACCGCTCTTACGGTTATCGGCGGGCGCAGCATCGGTGATAATTTCTGAGCTGCCAACAGTTGGTTTGGCGGGCTCGAATTTGACAGTTTCTTTACGAGGTTGTTTAGGTTGCTTGGGGATATTGGTTTTTGCTTCGGCCGTTTGCGCTGCGCCTGAGTCGTCACGTTCTGCGACGGCATCCGCAACGGCAGGTTCTTCAACCGCTACAGGCTCCGGCTCGTGATATGTTTCAGCGAATACGATGGCAATATCATCAATTTGGTTGTTCTGTGTGATGTGCTCGAACACCAAATTAAGTTCGTCATCAGACAACGCCTGCTGCACATTTTTTGGCGTTGTCGCATATTCGGTTAAAATGTTGGTCACTGCCTTTGAGGTTGTTTTGAAATCTTTTGCCACCTCATGGACCCGGTATTTGATTACCATATTGCACTCCTCTGCGTTCAATCTAACAATTGCTGTATTTGCTGCGCCATCTTTTTGTCGGTTACGCCGGCACACGCACAGTGTGCCAGGCCCAGCGCGTGACCTAATATTTTGCGGTTGTGCGGCAGTTCAAGCAGTGGTATGTTGCCGGCACGGGCGTGCGCCTCCACGCGTTTGCGTGTGTTGTCAGACACATCGTTTGCGACTACAATTAACTTTACACTGTGTGTTTGCCGTGCCGCGTTGCCGACAGCTTCTTCTCCCGTTATCAGCATGCCGCCGCGTCTGCATAAGCCTAAAAGTCTAAGTCGTTTGTCTGTCACTGCACTTCTCCATCAAGTTCTCATAGACAGCTATGTCAATCTGTCGTTTGAATTGTCGCTCCAGCGCACGGCTTTTTTGTGCTTTTTGCACACAAACCGTTGCCGGACAAACATATGCGCCGCGGCCTTGCGCTTTTCCGTTGCTATCAAGGGCGATAAAATTGTCGGGCAGGCGCGCTATGCGCAACAGTTTGCCTTTGGGCAAGCCCTTTCGGCAAGCGATGCAATGACGGATGGGTGTGTGTGGTACGGTGTTCGGCATAATATAACCTTTCGCAGGGGCAGCCGTCCCCAGTTACTCCCGCATTAGGGGCGTCGGTGAGACAGGCAAAGTTTGCCCCTACATTTCGTAGGACTCCGATTTAATATCAATCTTAATGCCCGTCAAACGTGCTGCCAGCCTGGCGTTTTGCCCGGCGCGGCCGATAGCGAGTGACAGTTGGTCGTCCGGCACAATGACGCGGCAGGCTTTGGGGTCGTCGCCTATCATCTCCACCTCGCTTACACGTGCCGGCGACAGCGCGGCGCCTACATATTCTTCATCGATATCACTGTATGGGATAATATCAACCTTTTCGCCATTTAACTCGTCAACGATATTGTTGACCCGTGCGCCGCGATTGCCGACGCATGCGCCGACGGCGTCAACATTTGGGTCAAGCGAACGTACTGCCATTTTGGTGCGATTGCCCGCCTCACGCACAACATTGATGACTTCAACGATGCCATTGGCAATTTCGGGCACTTCGAGTTCAAATAAGCGCTTGACAAGCCCGGGGTGTGTGCGAGAAATAAAGACTTGTGGGCCGCGCGTTGACTCGCGCACCTCGGCGACATATACCTTAACGTAAGAGCCTTCGGGCAATTCTTCGCCGCGCACTTGCTCGCTTTGCGGTAGTACCATTTGCGTATTACCTTCCTCGTCGCTGTCGATCATACGCAGATAAGCGTTGCCGCGTGGGTCAATGCGTGTAACAATGCCGGTCAAAATCTCATGCTCTTTGGAGGCGTATTGCTGAAAAATCATGCCGCGCTCAACTTCACGGATGCCCTGTACGATAACCTGTTTTGCCGTCTGGGCCGCGATGCGCCCAAATGACATCGGGTCAACCGGTGTGCGCAACATATCGCCGACATTGAGCAGAGGATCTTTTTCACGCGCCAACTCGAGCGAAATTTCTAACGCCGGATTTTCAACTTCCTCAACAACCTCTTTGAGCACAACGGCACGCATGGTTTTATTTTCTTCGTCAAGTTCTAGCTCGACATTTTCACCGCCGACATCTGGATCGTTGCGTACAGCAACGGCGACAGCTTGTGAAATTTTATCCAGCATAAAGGCTTTGGGGATGTTTTTTTCTTTTTCCAATTGCGCCAGCGCATCAAAAAATTCTGCGTTCATTATTTACTCCTTGTATTGTACTTTTATTTGTGCGACATCGGCTCTGTCAAATGTTTTTTCGCCGTCATCGCATTGTAAGATAATCTGTTCGTCCGTGGCAGTTAATACACCTTGCCAAGTACGTTTTCCGTCAACGGCTTTGTAGAGTTTGACATCAACATCTGTGCCGATAAACTGCTTGCGCTGCGTATCGGTGTACAACACACGTTCGATGCCGGGGGAGGATACTTCCAATGAGTATGCGCCGGGAATAAAGTCCTCTTCATCCAACCAAGGATCAATGGCTTTGCTCATTTGCTCGCAGTCATCGGTGCCGATGCCGCCAGGCTTGTCAATGGTCAGACGCAACACTGCGCCTGCGGCCTCTTTGCCAAACTCAACATGCCATAAAGTCAGCCCCAATTGCTCGGCAAGGGGCGCGGCGTATGCGGTAACGCGGTCGGCGATGCGGCTCATAAGATGCTTCCTCACAATGTGGGGCGAACAGTGTGCCCCTACTATACACTACCTAAGAAGTATTAAGAGAGCGGGTCTCCCCACTCTCCAACACAACACTTCAATACATAGTATACCACAAGTTTCAAAAATTGCAAGCCTTTTTCTTGACTTTTTGGGCGCGTATACATTATACTGTAATTTGCCGTTTGAATAACGAGCAAGAAAACAGACATAAGGGAGAAATTGCCATGGGACGTGTATTCAATTTTTCAGCCGGGCCGTCGATGTTGCCGGAGTTCGTGTTGCAACGCGCAGCGGAGGAAATGCTGGACTATCGAGGGACAGGGATGTCTGTGATGGAAATGAGCCATCGATCTAAGCTGTACTTAGGAATTTATGAGGCGACAGTCCAGAGAATGCGTGATGTGATGGGCATTCCCAATAATTATAAAGTGTTGTTTCTGCAAGGCGGTGCAACGTTGCAATTTGCATCGATTCCCATGCATTTGATGGGGCGTACGGGCAAGGCTGATTATGCTGTTACCGGCAGCTTTGCTAAAAAGGCCATGCAGGAAGCAAAAAAGTATGGTGAGGTTAATATCGCCTGCGACAGCAAGCCCTATGCCGCTATTCCGGCGCAGAGTGAGTTGACGCTCGACCCCAACGCTTCGTATTTTCACTATTGCGGCAATAACACCATTTTCGGCACGCTATGGCCGTATCTTCCGCAGACGGGTGATGTGCCGCTGGTGTGTGATTTGTCGAGCAGCATTTTGAGCCAGCCGATTGATGTGTCGAAGTACGGTGTGATTTACGCAGGTGCGCAAAAAAATATGGGGCCTGCAGGCTTGACGGTTGTTATCGTGCGCGATGATTTGCTGGATGGGGCATCGGAAATCGTACCATCAGTGATGAACTGGCGCGGCATGGCTGACAACGATTCGATGCTCAACACGCCGCCATCGTACGGTATTTATCTGCTGGGCTTGGTGTTAGAATGGATTGAAACCATGGGCGGGTTGCCTGCCATGGAAACGCATAACAAAAAGAAAGCTGCTGTATTGTATGACGCGATGGATGCCTGCGATTTCTATACGCCGGTTGCCGACAAGGGCAGCCGCTCGCTGATGAATGTGACTTTCCGTTGTCCGAACGAGGATTTGGATAAACTGTTTGTCAAGCAAGCCGCCGAGAAGGATATGCTGACGCTGGCGGGGCACCGCTCGGCAGGCGGCGTGCGTGCATCAATATACAACGCCATGCCGATGGCAGGGGTTGAAACACTGGCGGAGTTTATGGGCGAGTTTGCGAAGGCAAACGGGTAATATGGCCAATCCGAACATTAAATACCCCAAGGTGAGAAAGAAAAAACGCCGATACATATGCCCGCATTGCGGGCAGAAATGCATAAGTCCTTGGCATGCGGGAAGCAGTGGTTTTAGAGATGTTCTTCGTTTCTACGCCTTTATGTTTCAGTTTCTCATGTGGGTGGCGTGGCGGCGTGTGGGTACAATCAAGTGTGCGGAGTGCGGTGTACGGCTGTCTGTTCGTGTGAAATATAAACAGCATTGCGTAAAACGTTGGTCAAGGGCATTAAAGTTTTTCTCCGGCATTCTGGCGGCTATTGCCTTTGTGGTTTTTTGGGAATCAACGGGGTCGGACGCGTTTTTTATTCCGTTTTTGCTGACGATATTGGTGCTGTTCTTTTTGCCGGGCATTCTCTTTTCGATGCCGGTGGCGTTGGGACGGCGCAAGAAAATCTTTGCCGTGATGGATATGGATGAGCAACGCAGCTCAGAGGCCGGCGCGATTTTTATCTCGGCCGCCATGGTGGCTGTGCCACCGCTCAAAGAAGTGGCGTTTGATATACAAGCGCAGCTTGACTTTACGGGCATGGCGTGCCCTGAACACGTTGTGTACGACTACTCTACCTACGATCTGCGTTTTAGCAGCGACGGAGAGTCATATCCTGTTTTGCTAGGCATTGCTGTGCTTAATGGTGAAGTAAAATACTTTGAACTTGAATTCTTGGGCAAGACATATGGTATTATAAGGCCCGATATCAAAGAGGGGCAAGCCTTTGAACTTGAGGACTACAAAGGAAACCACATTCACGGCGTGATTACAAAAATTTATAAATCAACTTAGGAGGAACAAACTATGTTCAACATTCTCACGCTCAACAAAATCGCCAAAGTCGGTCTCGACCGCTTGCCGAGCGACAAATTTACTTGCGCGGATAATCATGCCGACCCCGATGGCGTTATCTTGCGCTCGGCCGATATGCACGGCTTTGAGCTGGGTGGAAACTTGAAAGCCATTGCGCGGGCGGGCGCGGGCACAAATAACATTCCTGTCGATGCGTGTGCCGAAGCTGGCATTGTTGTTTTCAACACGCCGGGCGCGAATGCCAACGCCGTGAAAGAGCTTTGCCTCGGCGCGCTGGTGCTGGCCTCGCGTGACGTTTACGGCGGTATGGCGTGGGTGCAGTCGCTGCAGGGCACCGAAGAGGTGGCCAAGGCCGTTGAAAAAGGAAAGTCAAACTACGTCGGGCCTGAGTTGAAAGGCAAGAAAATTGGCGTGTTGGGACTAGGCGCGATTGGCGCGCCGGTGGCCAACGCGGCGTACGCGCTTGATATGGAAGTTTACGGCTACGATCCGTTTATGAGTGCTGAGAGCGCATGGAAACTCAGTCGCGCTGTTAAGCCTGCGCCCAGCTTGAATTTCTTGTTTAGTGAATGCGACCATGTGTCGCTGCATATTCCCAGTACGCCGGATAACAAGGCACAGCTTAAAGAGGCACTTGCCGCAGCAAAGCCGGGATTGCGAATCATCAATATGGCGCGCGGCGATTTGTTCAGCAATGACGATATTTTATCAGCGTTGTCGGATGGCCGCCTGGCACGATATGTCACAGACTTCCCCAACGAGGGAATGTTGGGGCATAAAGATATTGTTTGCATTCCGCACTTGGGTGCATCAACACCGGAGAGTGAAGACAACTGTGCGGTGATGGCGGCCGATGAATTGCAAGACTATTTGGTCAACGGCAACATCGCCAACAGCGTTAACTTCCCCAATGTGTCGATGGCGCGAGAGTTTCCGCACCGGCTCTGTGTGGCGCATAAGAATGTGCCTAACATTCTCAATACGCTTACGTCGGCTTGCGGCGTCAACGGCATCAACATTGAGAATATGCAGAATAAATCGAAGAAAGATTATGCCTACACATTGCTCGACAGTGCGACGCCGTTCGACAGTGACGCGGTGGCAAAGTTAGAAGGCATTGAGGGGATCTTGAGGATTAGAGTTCTATAAGCATAGCCTATTTTTCCCCTTGACACTAGCCTCCCGCATGCTGTATAATAGAAAAACTATTCGGCACGGTTGTCTAGCAAGATACAGGAGGTCATCACATCATGGCAGAACAAAAAAACATCGTGGGCGAGGAGTCATCAGCACATCGCCTGTTTATTACCAATATACGCGACGCACGGCGGAAACAACGGAACATTATTGTGTTGTTTGCTTTTTTCCTGTTGACGTTTTTGATTCCGCAGCTTAATGTTGTGCCGAGTGTGCAAGTTGTTACGCGCAGTCCCGAAACCATGCGTACAACGGTGACACAGTTGATGGAGCCGTCGAGTTATGCTGAAATTTTTGTCGGCGATGACCCGAGCAGTTTCCGTGCCGGTATTGAGCATGTTCTCAATCCGAGCGAGATGCCGACGATTTTGAGCGACAACCTTGCTGAGCAAATCGCGCGGCGCCGCATTCCAAATGTACCGGAATGGGTTTCCGATGGTACGATTGCATTGGTGGCATATGCTGTGCCGCTTATTTTGGTGGTGCAGCTCTTATTGTTGGGCTTGGGTGTGTTTGGATTGGTGCTGAGCTATAAGGACAAAGACAATGAGCGTCTGCGCGGTATGGCGTTGCTGCGGGTTGCTGCGTGGAGTTTTGCAGGCAGCTATTTGCTGTTGATGCTGATTTTCTTGGGCTTTAATCTCGCGGTGGGATATATCATTACGTTTGGATTGCCGGGCATTGCTCTATTGTCGTTGGCGGCGTCACTGCTCTTTATACGCCAAGTTTTTATGTTCCGTTGGTTTATGTATCCAGAGACGGTTATCAGCAAAGAAGTGGCGCATCTGTCGTACTACACAAGCCAAGGCACAAAAGAGTGTCCGCACTGCCACGCCAATGTACTTGAAACATTGGAAAGCTGTCCCGAATGTGGGCAGGCATTAGTAGAGCGTTGGAAATGCCGCGAATGCGGGCAGGTTAATACTGCGTCTCGCCAGCTCTGTTACAGTTGCGGTCATCCGCCGCGCAAAGACCCGCGAGAGCGAACGCCTGAGGAAATGGCGGCACTCCAAGCAGCGGCTGACGCAGCGTCTAAAATATAATATTTATGCGTATGGATAAACGAGTTGCGTTGATTACCGGCGTTGAGGGCGTGATGGGTGTTGAGATTGTTAAGCATATGGCACGCAAGGGATATGCTATTGCGTTGGCATGTTGTGATGACTTTGATAAGGCACGTGCGCTTGAGCGGCTATGTGCCGTACAGGGTGTGGAGACCTTGCTGCTGTCGGGCGATATTAACGTTAGCGGCACTTGCAGCAAGTGGATTGCTGACATTTTGACGTTTTTCCAGCGGTTGGATGTGTTGATATGCAATGTGGGTTACAACAGTGAGGGGCAATGGTTTAACGTTATTGATGATGCCGATTTTTTGCCCGGCGCGCAAAATGAAATTCACGGACTTGTGGATTTAATCCAAGCGGCGGCGTGGCCAATGGAACAGGGCAAGCAAGGGCGAATGATTACGGTATCTTTGCCGTGCGGGTTGGTCAGCAAATCGCGCGACGAATTGTTGACTTCTGCCGTTGAAGGCATGACGCGCACCAAGGCAAAGGAGCTTGCCAAGCACAACATTACAGTTAATGCTGTTTTGCCCGGCGTGATTGATTTTCCCAACCATGTTGTCCGCAGCGACAATGCGCTGCTCGACATTCCGCTGAGCAGGTTGGGCAAGCCGTCAGAAGTGACCGAGGCTGTCGATTATTTACTGTCGCCTGCGGCGGCGTATGTAACGGGGTTGTCGTTAGCTGTAGATGGGGGCGTAAGGCTTTAATTTTTTTGAATCAATAAGGCGGCAGTTATACAACTGCCGCCTGTTTTTTGCGTAATATACCCTACGGCAACCCGCGTTCATCCTCGCTAATGAGAATTTCACCGTGTTCTCTCTCGAATTCATCAATACACTTTTCCGCGAGAAATTCAAGTTGTGCGTTGAGAGAGCGGCGGTTTCTCTTCGCGATTTTGGTAATTTTAATATGCATATCTTCTTCAAAGCGAATTCCGGTCTGTATTCTATGATTATACATGGTAGCAGCTCCTTTGCATTATGCTACCACTATGGTACACTACGAAGGCTTGACTTGCAGCTAACTATATGTTATCGTGTTGTTATCGAAAATTGGGAGGACGCGTTTATGAAGCAATTCACTATTGAACTGAATGAAAAGGCGTATAAGTGGATAGCGCACATTGCCGAAGTGACGGGAAAGCCCGAGGAAACTGATTGCCAGTGGGGTGTATGGTCAAATCAGCAGGGTTAGCGATGGCGTTGTCAGAGCCTTTACGTGGCATGATTATCATGACGAAGAGTAGGAGCCGGTTAAATAACCGGCTCCTACTCTTCGTCTTCTTTGGGAATCCACTTTTTGCCCAACACTCGCGGCATAAATATTGCGCTTCGCGCTACCCAGTCGCCAGCCATCGCCAGCCAAATGCCGATCAGCCCTAAGTTCAAATATCGTCCCAAGAACCACGCGCCGAACAACCGCACGATAAACAGCGAGCCTAGGGACGCGACAACGGTGTAGCGCACATCGCCCGCTCCGCGCAAGGCATTTGGCCCCACGAAGCCAGGTGCCCAAAAAAGCGGCATTGTGGCAGCGAGCAGTAAAATGACTGTGCGTGCCAAAGAGGTGATCTCGTCTTGATATTGTGCGGCTTGTCCCATATTCATGTTGATGAGTGTATTCATCAGCGGGAGAGTGAGCAGTGCTGCACCGGTTTGTAACAGGCACGCCAGCCCAATCATTTTGAGCATATACTTCCGCGCTTCGTCGTAGCGTTTCGCACCGTAGGCTTGGCCAACCATGGTGACGACTATCGTCATGACCGCTCCGCCCGGCAGCAAAATCAGCGCGGCGACGTTGGAACCTACCATATTGGCGTTGAGGACGATGTCGCCCATGTCGGCCATAAAAACCATAACCAACAGCTTTGTGCCGCTGAAAAAGAAAGCGTCCAGGCTGGCGGGGATTGAGATGCGCAGCACAGGCGCGAGTAGCGCGGCCTTGAGCTTAAAAGTGATTTTTGACAAGTAAATCGTTCCGATGCCGCGCCATTGCAAAAACACCAACACGCCCGCCGCTGCCAAGCGGTTGGCAACCATACCCCAGCCGAGCGCGTCGATGTCCATGCCCAACCCGCGGCAGGCGTATATTGTGGCAATCAACGCGATGTTGCCTATAATGGAAGCCAGCATGGGGCCGACGTTATTGCCCGTAGCGCGCATTAAGCCTGCCAAGCCCGAATACGCTGCCCAAAGCGGCATTGACAGCGCAATGTAACGGAAATAGATGTTGGTCTGTGCGATGGTCTCGGTGCCTGCGCCGCCAAAAAGCAGGCCGATGAGCGGATTGCCAAACAGGGCAAGCAGCACAGAAACGACCGTTACGCCCATAACCAATGCCATAATGGCCTGCATGGCTGTTTGGCCCGCCGTTTTCACGTCGCCGCCGCCAATGCGCTGTGACACAACGACAGTAATGCCTGATGAGTACGCCATCAACAGCCCGATAAAAAGAAAATTGACAGGGTTAACCAACCCCACAGCGCTTGTGGCACTGGCCGAAATGCCGGTTGCCATAGCTGTCGAGATAATCATAGCCGCTGTGGCAAGCAACGATTCGAGCATGACCGGCCACAGCATTTTGAAAGTGGCTTTGCGGTTAAATATCATAAAAAATAGTATAGCATGATTTTTATGATACGACAAGTAGGTGGTGCGGTTTCACGCCTGTTTATACGTTTGCATTGTTGTGAGTGGAAGAAACTGCTTGACAATATATAGTGCGTTATGCTACAATATGACAAGATTTTACCCCCTATTTAGTGATTGGCATGTGTTGCCGATATTGGGGACAAACTACTGTAATGTAGGAGAAAATTATGAAAATCATCAACGAAAAAGGCAAACTCTTTGGATTGATTAACTTGGTTGACCTGTTGATGCTTGTGACCTTGGCTGTTGTCGTTGTTGCAGGCGCGGTATTTTTCCTTGGCGGCGGCGAATATGGCTATGGTGCGGCAAAGCAAGAGGAAGCATCGGAACCGTACTTTGTGGAGGTAGCGTTTACTGTGCAGGTGCAAAATGTTCGGCCCGAGGTGGCTGAGAATTTGCTTGCCGCTATTCCGCGCTTTACCAACACCCCGTATGTAGTGGGTGCAGATTACTTGCCAAACTTTTTCTTTGTCGATGCGTGGAGTGAGCCGACTGTTGTCTTGGGGTCGACCGCCGACGGTGAGCCTGTTGCGACCGTAGATCCGCGCGGACATCAAGATGTGTGGTTTGAGTCGCGTGGCTTGCTCCTGGAGCCGGAAGTTCCCATTTACTCTATGATTTCACAGGAAATTCGTCTTGGGCAACGGTTTTGGGTCAAGTCGCGGCTCATTGAAGCCGATGGCACATTGGTTGATTTTGTGGTGAGTGACCCCATTCATCTTGATGACATTGATTTTGAATTTGGGCATCATCTTGAAGAAGGTGAAGAATTTAGTATAGATGATCCCGCAACTTGGGGCTGGGAGCCAGACCCATCTGTTGTCATTATCGACCGCGGGCAACGCGGTTAGCCTATGCAACAGCTGCAAACATGGAAATATAGTGTAACCCATCGCTGTACGGCATGGGTCACGCGTGTTGCCAAGCAGAGTGTGTTTTATCAAGTATTGCAGGCAATGGTGCGTATGTTCACGCAATCTTATACTGCTGGTATTGTTTGCCGTTTGCTGCGGCGTGATTGTGCGACAGCGCATTCGCGCTATGCGAGGATTGTGCGGCATGCAGACAACAGGCTTCGCCCTGCGGGTGAGGCAATCAAGCGCGGTTGGACAAACAGTTTACTCGGGCGGCTTGCCCATGCTTTGCGGTGGCGTGAGGCGCGTGACAACAGCCTGTTGGCCTTTTCTGTGCGGCGAACATGTTTGGTGGTGTTGGCATTATATTTGCCTATAGATGTTATTCTGCGCGCCGTGTCACCCACGCCGCTGGTTCCCGCGTTGTGGGATGCCGTGTTGTTTGCCGTGGGCATTGCGATTGTTCTCGCGCGGCGCATGCAATCAAATCGCACAATTGATGGCATTACCGGCATTGATGCGCCGATGCTTTTCTTTATGGCAATTGGCGTATTCTTGTGGTTGGTCAATTCGCCTGATATGTTGATTGGCTTTACGGGTTTGCGTACAGTGATTCAGTTTATGCTTTTCTTTTTCTTTGTGACATGGCTGGTTGAGACGCGTGAGGACATTAAATTTTTTCTATACCCATTTTTGGTGTTGGGCTTAATTGTGGCGTTTCACGGCATTTGGCAGTACGCCACAGGCGTGCCGATGCCGGGACGTTGGGTTACCGGCGTTGAAAATGAATTTATTCGCACGCGGGCTTTTTCATTCATTGGCAGTCCCAATGTTATGGGTTCATTGCTTATTCTATGGGTTCCATTGATGGCGGCAATGGCGTACAGGTGGAAGAGTTTTTATCTGAAAGTTGTGGCGTGGGCAGGCGTAGGTGCGATGGCGTTGGCGAGTGTGTTAACCTTTTCGCGCGGCGGGTGGATTGGTTTGGCCGTTGCGTTGCTATTGTTTGCGCTGATTGTTGACCGCCGATTGTTGCTCTTGTTGGGCGGTGCAATACTGCTTGCGATGTCAATTCCGGCGGTGGGCGGGCGCATTGCTTTTATGTTCTCGGAAGATTTTCGTGCGGCGTCGGCGCTGGCAGGGCGCGATATGCGTTGGGATTTTGGTATGAATCTATGGCGCGAGGGCAATGTTTGGCTTGGATTCGGTTTGGGTCGCTTTGGCGGTGCGACGGCAATGAACAACCAAGTTATCCCTGAAATGAATTATTTTTATATGGATAACTATTATGTCAAGACGCTTGTCGAGATGGGTTTGCTTGGTTTGCTGAGCTTTATTTTCCTTTGCCTAAGTGGCTTGTGGAACGCCGCGCGAAGCATTTTCGCCACGCGGGAAAATCGTACTGATAAAGTATTACCTGCCGCGATTTTTTGTGGTGCGGTGGGCATCTTGGTGCATTGCTTTTTTGAAAATGTCTTTGAAGTGCCGTATATGGTGGCGTATTTTTGGGCATTGTTGGCAATTAGCGGGCGGTGGGCTGCATTAATAAAGACAGAAAAAGCGGCATGATGTCTTAGGAGCAGTATTCTGCAGCTCTACAAGATAAAATTTTTTTGCAAATACATATTGACGATTGCCAATGTATATGATATCATATAGACAGTCTTCGATGTGAGGTGCAACTATGGACAATCAAAAACTAGAACAAGTCACCCGTTTGAAAGCATTGGCTGATCCCAATCGTTTGCAAATTCTCCGTGTGTTGGCGCGCAATGAAAACTGTGACTGCGATGAAAATTGTGCTTGTCACTTATTGGAGAATGCTAATGTGTCGCAGCCTACGCTATCGCATCATATGAAAATTTTGTGTGATTGCGGCATTGTGCTGGGGTGCAAAGCGGGGAAGTGGATGCACTACCGGCTCAATCGTGACGTCATCAATGAACTGACGGCGTTCTTGGATGGATTGTGGAATACAAACGAAGGCTGTTTATGCAAAAGGAGGTGAATGTCATGCTGAAAGAGAATAAATGTGATTGCCCGTGCGGTTGCGGTGAAGTTTGCAGATGCACACCTAACTGCGGTTGTGGTTGCAAGGGTTAAGCAGAAATCCCCACGAAAGTTTCGTGGGGATTTCTGCTATCTTGTAGTTTATGAAAAGCAAAGCACTACATATCGTTTGAGCTAAAATACCGGTTGACGGAAATAGATAAGTATGATATTTTGAGGTATACCATTCTTTACTTATGTCATCCGGCGCGAAGCAAAAACAGAAGGGAGGGGAGAGAATGGCAAGTCATTTTCGTCCGCCAAAGCCTCCGCCAAAAGGCCCATTAAAACCGACTGTTGCGCCTGGCGGCAGTATGCCTCCTGTCATGGCGCCGTTAGATGAAAGAACCTCTCATGACACTATTGATGATAAAAAGACGCTTGAAATGCTACCGGACACGCCTTTGCCATGCCCGCCGGAACCTGAAATAGCACATGCAAAAACCTCAGAGCAAGAAGAGCTGTCCTCCCTCTATGTTGCCATTGACTATCAAATGCTGAATGGTCGCATTAAAGGTGGTTTGATACAGATATTCCGGCGCTTTCTTTTTAAATCACGCATTTCCGGCATTCTTTTCTATGCGGTTTTGGCTCTTTTTCTTGTTGTTGTGGGCATTTTCAGCGGCGTTGGCGATGATTCCCCACGTTATTTCTTTGGGTTTTCTGCGTTGAGAGTCATCAGCGATAGTATGGACAGCGAAATTCCGATGAACTCATTGATTATTATCCGCAGTGTTGACCCAGATGCAGTCCGCGTTGGCGATGATATTACATTTACCGATAGCCGCAACCGCACGATTACACATAGGGTCATTGAAATTATCGAGGATTACGAGGGAATAGGAGAACGAGGCTTTCAAACGCAAGGTGTTGATAATATTCGCCCGGACAGAGAGATTGTCGTACCTGATACCATTGCAGGGCGCGTGGTGTTTCACAATTTATTCCTTGGCAGGTTGTCAAGATTTATTTCTCAAAACGCGTTCCTCGTCAGTGTGTTCAGTATACTGTTTGTCGGGTTAATTGTGGCATTGAAGGTCTTTCTGTTGCCCGGCAGAGGGAAATTGCCGCAAACGCCTGGGCTTAATCTAAGCAATTCGTTTGCAAGCAAGGTCGAGTAGCATAATAAAAAGGTAAGCGAGGCATCACTTGCCTTTTTACTATGTGATCATATTTTTCGCGCGACAACAACCAACCTATAATCTGGTCGTGAGTTGATACAGGTTGAAAGTGTAATCAGTTTATCGCCATAGACCGCAGTAAGGCCTGTGTCATACAGGGAAAGCTCGATACAGCGGCGCAGAAAGTCGTCAAATTCAGCTTCGTCTGCGGCATTGACAAATTGGTGATATGGAAATTGAGTCGGGTTAGCGATAAAGATAAGGATGATTTCATACATGCCGAACCCGGCGCGTGTGTCGAAAGTAATCAGTGAATGCTCAGCAAAAAAGGATTGTTGTCTGTAATTCAGCAATTGGCCAAACATGCGGTCATTGCCCATGTTGTGCGCGAAAATGGTAATGTTGTCGCTGTGTGGATCGATGGAGGCGTGTTCGAAGATATAAGGTGTGCCGAATCGACAATCTTCACCCTCGAAATTGCGTCGCAAATAGAAATTCGGGCGATCAGGCGTGTGCATAACGGGATAGTTTATGTTTGTGCCGTCAATGGTAATCCACCCTATCATATCAGGGTTTTGCGTGAATAGCATGCCGTATTGGTCATATGTTGTCCATACGGGCGGTGGCGTGTCATTAGGCACTTGCGGCGGCAGCGATGGCGGTCGTTCGATTTGTGATGCCAGCGCGTTAAATTGTGCGCGGACATCGCGCTGCTCGGAAAAGTAGCGCCAAAGTTGCACGCCTGAAACGACGAAGACGCCAGCCAGCAGAATGATGATAATTGTCCAAATATATGAGCGCCGTCGGCGTGCCATTGCAGCTACCTCCATGGAATAAGTTGATACTTTTATTATACGGCATTATCACCAGAAAGGCAATAGTGGCGCAAATGTATGCTTTTTTGCTCAAAGCACGATTAAGTCCATGCCGGCTAATGCCGTCAACAGCACTTCTTGGCGATATTTTGAAATAATTTCTGACCGAGCTGCGCCGTCGAACGCAATGCTGATCATCTTGCCTGCACCGCTATGGCCGTATTGCCATTCCTCAATGCAGAAAGAGGCATTGCTCTCGGCGAGAAAAGCAAAAATCTCGGCATAGCCGTTGCCCGTGCCGTTGGTGCTATTGCCGTGCTGGCCCAGCTTTGCCAAGATATGGATGGGGAACTCGTGGGCATTGTCGATGATTTCAAACCGAAATATGCCGCCTTTTTCAGAAAACGTGGCGACGATTTGTTTTGATGTTGCTTTGGTTTGGTCTAGTTCTTTAATAGCATTGCTGACTAAATTGTCGACAAGCGCGGTAAATTTCATTTTAGATGCCGCCAACGAGTGCCATGACGCTCGATTTTGAACAGCGAATAGAATATTTCTCTTGGCACAATCTCTTATCATTTCTTCCAGCAAAGCTTGCAAGGGATACCACTCATCAGGCAGGGAGATCGCGTCTTTTGTATCGTCTATTGCGAGCTCTTGGCTCGTTTCATCGGCGAACTGACGAATGGCGTCTAAGCGTTTTTCAATCACCCCGAGACGAAAGACTTTGTCTGACGAACGGTCGTTGCTTGTGCTGGCTTTTAAGTCGTCTAATTCTTCCAATAGGGCTTGATGGGAAATGCCGACAGCTGAAATAATGCCTCGATATTTGTGTTGCTCACTGGTCAGGTCGCCAAGCTGTCCATTTAGATTTTGAGCTTGGCGCTCTAAATCTTTGAACTGTGCGTCAAACGATATGCGTTCACGATGTTTTTTGATTAAATAAATAATCAAAATGGTTAAGGCAAGGATGACAAGACCGAGCGCAATCGCTGACGTGTAAAACAAAAGATGGTCTGCTTCATGTGCATAAGGTCCTGCGATAAGGTATCCGCCCCAAAATGTTACAATAATTCCGGCAAATGCAAAAACAATGCCCTTGAACTCCTTGTCGTGTATTGCCGGAATGCCATTTCTTAATTTAATAATTTTATATATGGCAGAATAAATTAATGTTTCGACACATATCACTAAAACAAAGAACGCGTCGGTATCGTAAAATTGAAAAATAGAGCCTAGTGCGGCGGATACGAACGCCGATGCCATCCATGCGCAGTGTCCAAACAAAAAAGCCAATATCAGTGCTGCCCAGTTTATGGAATGTTGTGTTATTCGAAAAAATAAGCCAAGACTGGCAACTCCTGCGACTGTCCTAAATGGTTCGCCGACATATCCCAGTGATAAAAACATGATAACGGCAAAAAGAAAAGATGCCATCAAAATAGGGGTGGTCTTATTTGAGTGGGCATGAATGATTTTCTGATAAAATAATAAGATAATGATGCCGAGTAGTAGATTGCTCATGAATGTATGAACAAATAACATGATAACCCGCCTTTACCTTTTTGTCTATTATAACATGAAGCGACAAAAAAGGGAACAGGGTGCCGTTTTACAGTCGAAAAACAGATCCTATTCCCTCTATTGCAGCAAAAATTATCGATTAAAAACTATCCTGTTAAACGCTCGAATAAAACTAGCCATGCCGATGCCTCCTTTCGTCTTACATTTCAATTTTGGCATTGCGCCAACCAATTGAAGTATAAGGGCTTGAAGGCAAAAAACCTGTCAAAAAAATGAAGCGAAAATAAGCAAGTTTTGCAAGTTATCGAAAGAAAAAAGACACACATTTCAATGTGTGTCTTTTGGTGTGATTATGTTATCAGAAAATCTTTTCTTTACGGATTTTATCGGCGGTGTAAAGGATGAATTCCTTACTGGTGGGAACACCCCGGCCAATATCAATATAAGGAGTGTAGACTTTGCTTAAATCCTCGGTGTCAGTTTTTTCAAAAGCGTTATACAACAAACGTCGAATGGCTTTTTCTACTGCCTGTGGCTGCTTGCAAAATTTAGCGGAGATAAGGACAATGATTTTGTTTATTTTGACAAGGTTCGATTTTGGGTATTGCAAGACGCGGTAAATGGCTTCTTCCAGATATTCTCTGGCGGGGTTGCCATGTGATATGTAATAACGGCTTAGTTCGCTGTCGATTCTGGCGCGAATAAGTGCTTCCGTTTCCAGTTCGCTGTACTTTTGTTGCGTGTACGGTTCTTTATTGCGATGGAAAAAGTTAGACATCAAGCGTAAGTGTTCCAACACGGCGTCGGGGCTGTATGAGTGATTGTGTTTTTTGATGATAAAATCGGCGAGTTCATCCTTTGCCTTGGCGAGCGCCATGCTTTTGTCGCCAAAGTCTGTTACAACCAACAGATAAGGCTTGATTGCCAAATCACACTCCGTCTGGCGAATTTTGTTAAGCAGGCTCAGTCCATCGCCATCGGAAAGTTCTAAGTCAACAATCACTGCGTCGGGCAAACCGGTTTGAACAAGCTTGTATGCCTCATCGGCGCCGGTCGTTATCGATAATACAGAAAAATCATCGCTGCGGCTGATACACAATTGCAAGGGGCCGGAATAATTCACGTCATCCTCCACGATGAGAACCTTGTATCGCTTGTCATATCTCATGTCCACACCTCCGATAGTGCATTCTATCATAGATAGATGCAATTTTCAACCGTTGTCCAAAAAAGTACAATTTCGACAAAATCAAAGAAATATGGTATACTATACAAAAAGGGGATGACAGGCATGGATGTTATATTGACGACGAGTGTTTTTGAGCGCGAAGGATTTCTAACGATCCCGAAATCTATCAGCAAGGTATGGGAAATAAAATGTGGAGACCATCTGTATGCCAAGTTAAAAGATGGGAATGTCACCTTGCAAAGGGAAAATGGGAAAAACCTAGAAACTGTGGCGGTTTTGCCAGGCTTCGATGTGCAAATTCCTGAGCATTTTGCTGACAGATTGGGTTTTCCGGTCTGCGGTGAAGTGCAGCTGAAATTAGAGAATGATGTTCTGACTATTTATAAAACAAATGTCATCAGCATCTTTTCGCCGCAAGGAAACAGGGAAAGGTTGCGGCGAAAATTGGATGCCGAATTCGAAATGCTATTCCAAAAAAGCAGAAGTGAGTTGCTTGAAGATATTTATACTTTGTTGCTTTTAACAGAGTTAAAAGACGAGACGGTAAAGGGACTGCTGGCATTACCAAATGCATTGCAGCACATGCGACAGCGGATACGTGGGGACGATGAGTTTGAGGCATTTTTAGAAAAAAAAGTAAAAGAATTGACAGATGAACTGACAGATGAATTCAGGCAATGATAAAAAAGACAAAATTGTACAAAAATATACAGCTGGAAATGGTAGTAAAAGCAGGAAATTTCTTATATAATTATCTCACGAAGCAAATAATGTGGGGTGTGTAATTTTGTGTGAACAAATGGTGTTGCGGGATTTGGAAAATGAGAATTTGACAGCCATCAATGAAATGCTATGGGGCCTGGTGCACACGCATCATCGTTATTTTAATGAACTTGCAAGTTTGGCAGATGACAGCGATAATGTGAATGTTATCGCAAATTTGCTTCGAAATATTGGGCGGGATGGAGCAAAGCGTAGCTTGACTGTGTCCGTGAGAAATGAAAGTGTTGATATTGCTTTGCGCCGGCATATGTTGGCGGCTGTAGCGCATCACGCTGTTATTCATGCCGATCTTGATTTGTTGACTGATATATCGGTGCAGGCCGCCATCGGAGTTGTCCAAGCTCTCGAAAAAGGATTTGAAAAGACGATGGCGCGCAAGGAGAATGCCCAATTGACATTGGCTGTTAAACGGCGAGAGAAATGCATTTATATTGCGGTCAAGCATGCCTCAGAATGCGTTTTTGCTGAGAGTGTGGTGTTGTAAAAATGATTCCCCCGGCGAGGCAATTTACCTCGCCGGGGGATTGTTTTGGTACAGTCCTCGCTATTTCTTAACAGCTGATGCGATATTATACGCATGGTCTGCGCTGCGCTCTAGATCGATAATCATATCAGTAAATATAATGCCGCCTTTGGGGTCGCAGCTCTCTGTTTTCAATCTGCTGATGTGGTTTTCTGTGCATTGTGCCGCCAAACTGTCTATCTCTTCTTCCAACGCAGTAGTTTGCTGCAGATGAGATTCATCTTGTAGCTCATAGGCAGATAAGGCTTTTTCTGTGAGGTGTGTCGTTAAAGCACCTAACTTCATTAAGTCTTGTGTAGCGGCATCGGAAAATTTTATATTATTATCTTCAATGCACAGTGCATACTCCGCAATATTTTCAGCATGATCGCCGATTCTTTCGATGTCCAATAACAGCTGGAACATTTTGCCGACTTTTTCAGCTTCGGGGTTTGATAATATCGTATTGTTTATCCAAACCAATTTAGATGCAATGTTGTGATTCAAGTAGTCAACGACCTTTTCGTGTTCAAATACTTTATTGGCTTTGTCGGCATCTTTCTCAAAAAACGCGTCTAACGCCAACGCCAGATTTTCGTTTGCGATTTTTCCCATGCGGCACACTTCCAGATGGGCGTTGAACACCGCAGTTGCTGCTGTCGGTGCGGTGTTGGTATCGAGGTATAATAATTTCTTTTCATAAGCGGCGTTCATTTCTTCGGGTTTTAATGGGATTATTTTTTCCATCAACCTAGAAGCGTACTTGACAAACGGTAAGATGAGAAGCAGTGTTGCAATATTATACAGCGTATGGAACATTGCGACTTGGCGCGCGCTCTCCGACCAAGTTGCTTGAAACCAGCTCAAAATGGCAGGGAAAATAAAAATTAACAAACCGAAAATGGTGGTGCCGATGATATCAAACATGATATGAAATGTTGCAGCACGTTTGCTTTGACGATTGGCAGGAATAGAGGCGATGACTGTCGTAATGCTGGTGCCGATATTGATGCCCAAGATAATAAAGGCCGATGTTTCAAACGGAATCGGCACGCCGGCAATGTGCAGTGTCACCAAAAGCCCCATTGTTGCCGATGAGCTTTGGACGACAGCAGTAAATGCGAAGCCGGCCAATATAGCAAGTAACGGATTCTCAAAAGTGGTTAAGAGCGTATTAAACGACGGATCATCGGCAAGTCCTCGCAGCGGTGTTCCCATGACGGTAATGCCGAAAAACAAAACGCCGAAGCCCAGCACAATATAGCCGATATTCCGAATGTTCCTTTTCTTAAAGAACATATGCAGCATAATGCCGATAAAGATAAACAGCGGTGCGTAGGTATCAAGCCTGAACGCGACCAATTGTGCGCTGAATGTCGTGCCGACATTGGCACCCATAATAATGCCGATGGCTTGCATTAAATTCATCATCCCTGAGTTAACAAAGCTGACTGTCATAATGGTGACAGCCGTCGAGCTATTGATAACAATGGTGGCGAGGATGCCGACGATAACGGCTAGAAACCGATTTGAGGTCGCGCGCTGCAAAATAGTTTGCAGACGATCGCCCGCAGCGAGTTTCAATCCGTCCGACATCATTTTCATGCCGAATAAAAATAGGCCTAACCCGCCCAGTACCATAAATATGTCGCTGTATGTCATTTGTATAAACTCCCAACATATAATCATTCAATGTGAGATTGTTTTACCCTGTCGTATTGTAGCACTTTAAGGGGTTTTATGCAAGGCCTTTTTAGCATTGCGCGATAAATTCTTTTCATGCATATTTAGAAAGAATCTCTGAAAAAACGACTGCATTTTAACCGTGCAGTCGTTTTTTATCATCTAGTTTTTTTCAGTCGGCATATCCATAAACTATCTGTGGTCGGGAGAGTTAAGCGGCTCTATGCCCTTTGCATCAGTCGACTCGAAAACCACCGCATAACCACCACTGATTTCTGCGGAATTGATAAATCTTATCAAGGTTGGATGTTCTAAATTCCGATCCAACAGGGAGATAAAATCCGCCAAGAACTCAAAAAAATTAAATTGTCAAGTGAGCTTATATACAAAGCTCAAAACAGCGCTGAAAAATAACCTCATTGTATTGCTCGACCAAACATTTCCGGGGTTTCCACGGAGCTACTGCTCCGAAGACGCGGCTCGCAAACCGCGGAATATCCCCAGCTTTTAACATCGAAAAACCAAAAATTTTGTACTTGCATTTTAAGCAATAATAACCTATAATAACTTCACTTTTATGCGAATTGCATTTTTAGGGGTTGCGAAATTCAAAAAAACGCGCTATGATATAATTGATAAAAAAGTTGCTAAAGGCTATGTTTCATATGATGTTTTGATGTAATCTAAATGCCATAATTGAAGTCATAGTTAATGTGAGCAATTTCGCATCAAACGATTCGAGATTCTAAGCGAAAGGGATTGACAAATATGTTTGTGTCGCATTACAATTTTACAGACAGACAGACAGACAGACAGACAGACAGACAGACAGACAGACAGACAGACAGACAGA